>JAPPII010000036.1 GCA_028820845.1 Candidatus Poribacteria bacterium | reverse complement strand
TTTATTTCGCAGCTATATTGATCACTGCTAACAAAATGTAAACACTACGTAGCAATTTTCATATTTTTCTTCATGCTCACCACTTTTTTTCGAGGACAGCTTGAGACGCTTTTAGGCACGACAGGGTGTCACATCTTCTTTTTTCTCTCCCTTGGATGCATATTTTTGATGATTCTCTTCATTGCCTGGCGGCGACACAAAGCATCGAATCATGAACTTGTCTATGTTGCGATGGGTCTTTGGTTTCTTTTTTGGGTAGTCCTGTCGCGTGATATGAAGCGTTACGACTTCTTTATTGGGCTTCCAGTCGCATTCTTTACGACTGAGTTGATATGCCGTATTGGATCATTTATAGCTGAAAAACTCAAGAACTCGACATTTCTGAGCATGGACTTTAGAGAATCACTGCCGCTGCATGTCATAAAAGTCGGTGTTGTTATCGTTATCCTTGCTGCCCTCATGTATTGGAAACCCACTGGAGAGTACGCGAAACGCGCAACTTTAGCTGCAACACGAATGCGCCAAGCCAGTCCCGGGAACACACCGGTCACAAAAGCATTTACATGGATGAAAGCAGAACTACCGGATACTTCAATTGTTGCTGCAAACTGGAACTACGGCAGTCAACTTAACGTTCTCGGCGGAGTCAAAACCATTATTGACCAAGATCATTACATACAGCATTGGATCTATCTATACAACGAATATGTCCGTAATGCCACTGATGCGCGAGCGGCGTTAGAATTTCTGAAAACCCACGGTGCGACACATCTTATGTTGACCCGAAAACAACCGCCGGAAGTTTACCTAAAAAGCGAGTTGCGTGACACATTTGTTCCTGTCTATCCCATAGATAATTTTGCAGAAGCCGAAGTTAAAGTATGGCAGATTCACTATCCCCCGGAGATCCGGCCGAATCCGAAATATCTCGCAACAGCACCAGATGAATAAACCCTCGCGGTTGGCTATCCCCACTATGAGCTGGGTACAAACCGATGTTTCGATTTCTTTTCTTTTCACTACTACTGGTATCCATCGGCGTGCTGTGTTGGCGAACACCGATTTCTGCACACGACGCTTTTTATCCACACCACCGTGAAGATTTTGAAAACATGACGCGTCGTCGTCAACTCAGAGGAACCGTTATCCTCAGTACGATAGTCTTCGTTGGTGTTGTAGGTGCGGTTATTTATGTCGCGTTGCGAAAAAGTATCGCCGATGACAAAACAGACCAAATAGAGACCAAAACAGTTCAAGAACGCTTGACATACGCTGCAAACAGTGCCGCAAAAGCGGCTCAACATGCCCTCAATGCTAAAAGGAACATCAAGGAAGCCGCCACGACTGCCCTCACAACTTACGCTGAAGCCTCTGGTGTAACATGGCGACCGCATTCTTATGGATCAGTCACTGCCGAATCCGTGCCATACCACATCCGATGCAAAATTGGAAACGATGTCGTCACCCTCAGTATCAATGCCAACGTCATCCACTTAAAGGCTGACCATCAGTTTTCTAAGACAGGTTTCAGTTCAGCAGGGGTATCGAAAGGTGTGAGTGCAACTGCCGTGCTAAAAATTAGAGGTGAGGAAGAGGCATAACATCTGAGATAGGAACTGACTGACCTGTTATGCTGTCAGTCGATTGATGAGTGAAGCACTATAACCGGCACCGAACCCGTTATCAATATTCACAACGGTGACACCAGACGCGCAGCTATTCAGCATACCCAAGAGCGCAGCAAGCCCGCCAAAACTTGCGCCATAACCGACGCTTGTTGGCACCGCAATAACGGGGCAATCCACCAATCCGCCGACCACACTTGGTAGTGCCCCCTCCATACCTGCAACGACGATAATAACGCGCGCCGTCAAGAGTTTCTCGTGATTGCTCATTAAGCGGTGCAACCCCGCAACGCCGACATCGTAAATCCGCTCCGGCTGGTTTCCCATGATCTGGACCGTTTCAGCGGCTTCCTCCGCAACAGGTAAGTCGGACGTACCCGCAGAAACAACGAGGATACCTGAAGTGCCTGCATCATTGGATTGTGAGACAGTGATTGTGCGACCCAGCACGTTATAGCGTGCTGCAGGCGCAATTTCCTTCACAGCTTCATACATATCGGGTGTGGCACGAGTTGCCAGGAGTGGATGCCCTGCTGCGAGGATACGTTCGCTAATCTGTTTCACGTGTGCCACCGTCTTCCCTTCGCAAAAAATAACTTCTGGAAATCCCGTCCGAAGTTGACGATGGTGATCGACTTTTGAAAACCCTAAATCTTCAAAGGGAAGCGTGCGGAGAGACTGCAAGGCATCGTCTATAGCAACTTTCCCGTCCTTAACCTGTTCAAGTAGAGTTTTTAATTTTTCAATTTCCATTCATTTAGCAATAGATAACAATAGAAGTTTTTGCAGTTCGTCCATTCGACACAGCTGCCCTGTAACCAGAGGAGCGGGCTTAACGCCCGCTCACTCTGCAGTATGAAAAATCTTTAGGCTTCCTCGGCAGCCTCTTCTTCGCTTTCCTCTGTGTCATTGACCCCTGGGATAGAGTTAGCGATTTTCGCACGAACATCGGCGGAGACTTTGCGACCCGCTTCCACAGCACCTTTGACCTGTTCACCTGCTTCCTGGATCCGCTCTTTACCGCTATCTACGATACCTTGGACGCTCTCTCTGCCCTGTTCCATGAGATGTTGAGCACTTTGCCGTGCGCTCTCAGAGGTTTGATGTGCTAACTCAACCGTCCGATTTTTTGCTTCAACGGATTTATCGCGAATTTTCTGGCGGGTCTCCCGACCAGAAGTCGGTGCGTAGAGCAGGCTGATAACAGCACCTGCCATAAAACCCGTGAAAAAAGCGAAAATCATTCCTAATCCATTGTTCTGTCCATTATTGCTCATTTCCTTTTCCTTTCTATGAAATAATTAATTCTGTTTTGGTGCAGTATATAACCCAAAACTTGGCGTTAAAGTTTACGAGAATCTGCGCAAAAAGTTTCAATTCCGATGCTCTTTTTTTTACAATTTTTTCATAGTGCATTGACCGCTATGCAAATCGCGCGCTATTCAACTATCCATCCGCTGCCTCGGACACTGAGGTTTCTCCTTCTTCTGGTTCGGGTGTTCGAGTGGAAGCAAAACTGTCCCAGCCTGCCTTGATGCCCTGCCACAAACTTATAACATCAGCCAGCGAGACAGCTAACTGATTACGGAAAAAAGTGGCTTGTTCAATCGTCTGCCCAGAAAAACCACTGACTTTCTGAACCAATTCCTCAAGCTCTTGAATACTTTGATTCAAGGCACCGCTCATCTCTTGGATATTATGCACAGTGGGTTGAATTTCAGACTCACTAATCCCTTGCAAGGAAGCCGTCAAACCGCTCAGGTTTTGTAGCAACGTTGGTAACTCCTCGTTCACTGCTTTCACAGTTTTGTCTACATCAGCTATCAATTCAGCGAGTTCCTGATTGACAATGCTTTCCGTAGAGTTTAAGGTGTTTCGGATGCTATTGAGTGAATTGCGTAGACTTCCAATCGCTGCACATAAATAACCCGCAAGAGCCGTAAGTCCAAGCAGCAAAATACCGAGGCTAAATTTCCAAAAAATTGAAGCAATAACACCCCAATCCATATTTTCTCCTTCGTGCGTAGCCCACCACACCGTTCTTCAGATACCTGTAAAAAGATGCGACATTTACGGGCTTAAGCCTGAATTTGTTTTTTGATGATTTCAGTCGTTGCACCAATTGCAACGTTCACTTTGTTTGGGTCTTTGCCGCCGCCTTGCGCAAGCTCAGGACGCCCCCCACCACGTCCATCTGCTAATTGGGTTAACTCAGAGATGATTTTACCGGCATGCAGACCGCGATTTTTCACAAGGTCGGAGGTCACACCCACCACAAAGGCTACAGCGTCTCCGTTAACAGAAGCAAGGGCAACCACACCAGATTCTAAGCGGTTTTTGAGTTCATCAACAAGCCGTCGCAAGCCGTCTCTATCAGTGTCTGCCACAACTGAAGCGACAACTCGCACACCCTCAACAAGCGCTGCGCCTTCGACTAAATCACCGATGTTAGCGAGTACTTGCTGTCCTTTCAGGTGTTGGAGTTCCTGCTCCAATTCGCGTTGCTCTTGTAGGAACCGTTCAATCCGTTCAGACAAGGCGGTTTTAGGTGTTTTCAGTAGATTCGCCACATCAGAAAGTAGGACAGTATCATCTTGAACAGTCGTCACTGCTGTAGTACCAGTCAATGCCTCAACGCGTCTAACACCCGCAGCAATACTACTCTCACCCATCAGTTTCACAAAACCGAGTTCACCCGTTGCTCCAACATGTGTACCCCCGCACAATTCAACACTATATTCACCAGCCTGTACAACACGTACGATGTCGCCGTATTTGTCGCCAAAGAAGGCTAATGCCCCTTTTGCTTTCGCTGCATCCAAAGACATTTCGCTTATGGAAAGCGGATCATTTCCACGAATTTTTTCATTGACAAATCCTT
The DNA here is from genome assembly GCA_028820845.1 of Candidatus Poribacteria bacterium. Classification (NCBI taxonomy): domain Bacteria; phylum Candidatus Poribacteria; species Candidatus Poribacteria bacterium. Next base: position 21,649 of record JAPPII010000036.1, on the reverse strand, counting down.
CAATGTCGCGGAACTGTGCTGCAGATACAGCCTCGTAATGCGAAAAGTCAAACCGCAGCCTACCGGCTTCAACAAGCGAACCTGCTTGCCCGACGTGCGTTCCGAGCACACGGCGCAATCCACTGTGTAGGAGATGGGTTGCTGTGTGACTTATGGCAACGGCACTTCGGTGTTCGGCATCAATTTCCGCATGCACAGCAGCATAGGGCGTAATTTCTCCTTCAACCACCTTACATTTATGAACGACCAAGTCAGCAGAAGGTCTGAGTGTGTCTTGCACATGTAACTTCGCGTCCTGGCTTTCAATTGTGCCGACATCGCCAACCTGCCCACCAGACTCGCCATAAAAAGGCGTACGATTCAGCAGCACGAATACCTCGTCCCCTTGTTGTGCACTTGCCACCGATTCAGAATTAACAATTAAAGAGACAGTTTCTGCCTCGGCGTTGTCTTGCGTGTAACCGACAAACTCCGTCTCGCCATGTTCTTTAAGGACTTCGGCGTAAACAGAAATTTCTTCATCTTTCGCGCCGCCTTTTGCTTCCCACGCCGTTCGTCCGCGCGACCGTTGCGCTTCCATGCTCTCCTCGAACCCTACCTCATCAACAGTGAATCCACGTTCGCGTGCAAGCATCTGGGTCAAATCGAGCGGGAAACCGAAGGTATCATACAACTCAAATGCCCGTTTTCCATCGAGTTGCGTTTCATCCAACTCTGTCAGCGTATCGAATGAACCATCAAGGAGTTCTAAGCCGCGTTCAATTGTTTGATGGAAGCGATGCTCTTCACCTTGAATTGTGCGGGTGATAAACTCACGACGTGGCAGGACATCAGGAAAAACATTACCGAGCAATTCGATAACCTTATCAACGAGCCGGTAAACGAAGGCTTCGTTCATATTTAATTTTTTACCATAAAGCACAGCGCGCCGTAGAATTCGGCGGATAACGTACCCGCGTCCTTCGTTAGATGGCATGACTCCGTCACCGATTGCGAACGTTAAACACCTGATATGGTCAGCAATAACCCGATGTGGCAACCCGCGTTCATCATCAGAATAGGCGGTGTCCGTCATATCAGCGATTGTCGCTAAGAGTGGCGTGAATATATCTGTCTTATAGTTTGAATCAACGCCTTGCAATATGGAGGTAATCCGCTCAAACCCCATGCCTGTGTCTACATGCGTTGCGGGGAGAGGTTCAAGCGTACCGTTTTCGTTCCGATTGTATTGAATGAACACAAGATTCCAAAATTCAAGGAACCGGTCGCTGGTGTTTGGACCGGCATCAGGATCATCCGCTGTTTCAGGAAACGCCTCCACACCCATGTCAATAAACAGTTCACTACAAGGACCACAGGGACCGGTGTCTCCCATTTCCCAAAAGTTGTCCTTATCACAGCGGCGGATACGCGAGAGGGGCAGGTCAGTCTCTTGTAACCAGAATTTTTCTGCTTCGTCGTCATCCAGATAGACCGTTGCCCAGAGGCGTTCCTTGGGAATCCGCCAGAGCTCGGTTACCAATTCCCACGCAAAAGCGATGGCTTCCTGTTTGTAATAATCTCCAAACGACCAGTTTCCGAGCATCTCAAAGAAGGTTTGATGGCTTGGTGAGTATCCGACCTCTTCAAGGTCATTGTGCTTGCCACTGACGCGCAAACATTTTTGTGTATCAACGGCGCGCGTATACTCTCGTTGTCCGATCCCGAGAAACACATCCTTGAATTGGTTCATGCCAGCGTTGGTAAACAAAAGCGTTGGGTCCCCGGCGGGTATCAAGGATGCACTTGGGACAACCGTGTGTCCGTGTTTGCGAAAGTATTCAAGAAAACCGGTTCTAATTTCGTCTGATGTCATATTTAAATTCCCCCTACCTCTTCTGCTCCAATTATAGTCTACTTTATATGGAGAAGTCAAGACAAAAATCTCGGCAGACCGCTTTAATATATCGCACGAAAGGGTTAAAAAATTTGCTCAAGTACCTGTCGCACAACTTCCGATCCGAACCCGCGGCGCGCCAAAAATCCATGTAATCGGCGTTTCGCGACATGAACGGGTAACTGCCGATACTGCTTCACTCGTTTCTGAGCAATTTGCAGCGCGAGGGTCGCTTCGTCTTCAGCCTCTACTTGTGCCACAGCTTGTTCGGCAGTCTCGCGATCAACGCCTTTGTCAAGCAGTTCATGTTTTAGTAGGGTCTTTCCTCGCGGATTTGATTTTAGCCTACGGACTATCCAATTCTCTGCGTACTTTCGGTCGCGAATATGCCCTGAGTCAATCAATTCCTCAACCGTTGTCTCAATGGCTTTTTCCGAAAATCCTTCTCGTGCAAGCCGCCGTTCCATCTCACTTTTGGTATAGGTTTTTGACCTTCCCGCAGGACGAGAATCCTCCGTTTCGTCATCTATTTCGTTATTCGTCTCCTCACGGAGCAACCTTAGGGCGTAGTTTTTGGCGCGCATGACCTCATCGGCGGCGATCAATTTCTCAATGACTTCGGCTTCAATCTGCAAACCGATGCGTAACCCAAAATTTTCGACCAAAACGGCATGAATTACAACAAACGGGGCACCATCGAGAAAGAGTTGACGATGTGAAGGCAATTCAGGAACTGCCTGAATATCTGTAATTCGCTGTCTCATGTCCTTCTACTACTTTTAGAAGACGGCTGTCGTAGAATGGGCGTGGTAATAAGCGCGAGGCTGAAGGGTCCTGTTTAAAAACCTGCAATTACGAAGACCTCGCGCTTCAACGAGAGGGTGTACGTGCTCTAACAAAAGGTTACAACACCTATTGACCGTTACTCCTACCTGCCCAGAGTGCACCGCGCTGCAGGAGTGTTCCAAACATTTCGTGCTGACATGCCGCTGCATCGTGACCGAGTGCGAGGTAGAAAACTTTACCTTCACCCCAGTTTTTCGTCCACGCTACCGGTGCTGCGTCACCTTTCCATAATGCTGATGCAAGCACATGGTTCCGGGGATCGTAATCGAGGATGTATTGCTCATCCGTCACGACAAACTCATCAAGTCCTTCTGTAATTTCGTGCTCGCTATCGACGATGCTGACTTGGTAGTCGCGGTAACGTGGATGTGTGACAAAATAGCCACCGACCATCGAACGATACTCTGGACACCCGCGGAATGAATCCGCTGCGGAGTGTACACCGACGTAGCCTTTACCTGAAGCGACATGGTTGAGCAGACCGTTCTTCTGTGCGTCCGAAATCTCACCGACTGTGTAATAGAAAACAATGAGATCGTAAGGATCCAGATTCGGTGAGACGAGGGCATCAAGGTCTTCCTCGACTCTGGTAATCTCAAATTCATCTCGCTGTGAAAGCACGTTCACGATTTCATCACTACATCCCTTCCAATCGTGAATCGCACCGCCTGCAAAAACGAGTGTGTTAATCTTTGCCATTCGTTAGCCTCCTTGTTATGTAATACCATTTCTGATTGAAATTGTAGCATAAACTTTCAGTTTGTGCCTTCTTGTAGCATAGGAAACCGTTGGTCTCCTGCGCATTCAGGTGCCGTTAATGTGGTATAAACTTTTAGAAATGGTATAATATTGCTATTATATCACACGTGCAGAAATGTAGGCAATTTTTTTCGTAGACTTGCGTAGCGTTATTAATATGACGTGTTTTTCACTTGATATTTTTCTCAAAGATGCTACCATAACACGCATGACGAGATTCATAAACATATTCCTCTATGTATCGTTCTTACTCCTCGCTATTGGCTTCGCAGGTCACTATATTTCAACCGGAGATTTATCATCTCGGAGATTTGCACAACCGCCAGAAAAACCGATACCCCTTGCTGAGTTTAATCACAGATCTCGTATTTACGATATCGCGTTTTCACCTGCAGATGTTTCTCTTGTAGCAAGTACCAACGTTAACAACTCGATAAAATTGTGGAATTTAAAAAAACTATCGGAACCCCAAGCAGTCCTCAACGGACACACTGATGTCGTTAAATCAATCGTGTTTTCACCGAGTGGGGAACTGCTCGCAAGTGCAGGTTTAGATGGCGAAGTTATACTGTGGGATATCGCTTCAGCAGCAAAAATCAGCTCCTTTAAGGCGACCTGCTTAGCAATCGCTATCTCGCCGAATGGGCATGTCTTAGCGACTGCGGGACATCACTTGCAGCTTTGGGATATCCGCAATCCTAAGAAGATAACAAAGATGAGTACGCTCCCGCATGACGAATCTACGACAGACCACACTTGGATATGGACGGTTGATTTTTCACCTGATGGAAAATGGCTGGCATACGGAGATGAGGCTGGCAATCTCAAGGTTTGGGATGTAGAACGTCAACAATTTACGCACTCCGAGAAAATCTTTTCAGATAAAATATTCTCTGTCCAATTTTCAACAGACATGCGTTACTTTATAGCTGCTTCATTCTACGATCACGCTTTATGGCGTTTGCCAGCATGGGAACTTCACGGAAAGGTGCTGGGTGAAGCCTTAAACTTAGATGTTGCGTTTTCCCCTCATGGAAACATATATGCAACTTCTGATCTCGGTGGTCTAATCCTGCGATCCATAGTGAGCGGAGAACGGATCACTTCGATTTCGCTTGGAGATTCAAAAAAAGCAACGTGGTCAGTTGCCTTTTCATCCGATGGCAATATACTTGCGGGTGGGGGTAGAGATGAAACGCTTCGGCTGTGGGATGTTTCAGCGCAGCAATTAGCAAGGATGGACACGACTCAACAAGACATGGTTAGGCTTATCTATTTTTTGTCGAGGGAATCTGCACCGCAGCGCGGAATTCCTGATAAATTGGATAGATTGATAAAACAAGCACAACATTTTTACGCCGCTCAGATGGACAATAACGGGTTCGGGGCGAAGACCTTTACGTTTGAAACCGATGCCCAAGGGAAAGCCAAAGTATTTTTGGTCATCGCGGAACACCCAGACGCGTATTACGATGAAGATACGACTATAAAGATCAGATCGGAAATTTTCGACAAATTTAATCCTTCAAAGAACGTTTTGCTTGTGGCCGTAGATATACAGAGCGGTATTTTTCACAAAAAGCAAAAAGGGAATATCAGGACGATTGGGCAAGGCAATACTACGACCTCCGTCTATAGCGAGAACTTAAAAAGGGCACTCCATGGCGGACGCGCTTTCGTTTCCGCCGCTCCTAAGGATTTACATTGGGATACGATTGCGCATGAACTCGGGCACGCGTTTGGCTTGGCACACGATTTTCGTGGAAGTAACCCCAGAATCATGTCATACGCAAGCGGAAGATCCAAGTTATCTAAATGTGCCACTGAATGGCTGGATAAAAGCCGATTTTTTAACCTCAATCGTCCCTTCTTTGATCAGCCAGCCACCCTTGAGATGCCCTCGCTTCCAGATGTATCTGGTTCAACCTCCTTCTTATTTGATATTGAAGATGAAGATGGGGTTCATCAAGTCCAGTTGATCGTGCCAACAACACCTGACGATCCTGTCACAAAAGAGGGTTTCAAGCTGCACAGTTGTCAGCGATTAAATGGGAGGCAAAAGGCTACGGTTGCGTTTGAGTTGGAGAGAACCTTTCCTAAGAAAATTACGCTCCAGATGATAGATATACACGGAAATATTGTATGGAGAACATTTGACATCAGTAAAAATTCAACAAAATGAAGATAGCAACTTTACCAAGCAGGAGAGGAAAAATATGCCGAAGAAAATCGCCATCTTTCCAGCCAGCTTCGACCCCGTCACCAACGGGCATGTCGACCTCATTGATCGGATTTGCAACCTTGATATTTTTGACGAACTCATTGTTGCTATCGGCGTTAACCCCGCCAAACCGGCGCGTTTCACGCTTGAGGAGCGCACCGAGATGCTTGAAATTGTCATTGGATCGTATCCGCAAGCCAAGATTGATGGCTATACTGGACTAACGGTGCATTACGCGCAGAGACGCGAGGCATGCGCTATCATCCGTGGGCTACGTGAAATTTCTGACTTTGAGTGGGAGTTTAAAATGGCACGGATGAATCAGCAGATTGCCCCGGATATTGATACGCTCTTCATGATGGCAAATACCCAGTACGCACACATCAGTTCAACACTCGTAATGGAAGTTGTAGAAATGGCGCAACGGAAGGTTAGTGAGGAAAAATTACGGGAGATGGTACCAGAAATCGTAGTTGAATTTATCAAGAAAAAATTTGAGATCCTGTAAATGGTCGCCAACCGTTAAAACCGATTGTCCAAGCTTAGACTCACATTGAAACCCGGTGCATTTATACCCGAACCGTGCGGACGATACCGCTTATCAAGTAGATTATCAAGCGAGAGTGTCAAACGCGTATAATCAAAGAGTCTAATCCCGCCGCGGAGGTTGAGCGTCCACCATCCGGGGGTGCCAGCATCTAAAGCGTAGCCGTTAGCGTCGAACTGAACCTCCGCTGGATCGCGCGTTGTCCCTTGGATACGTGGGTCGCGGATATCGCTTCTGTTCAACCGTCTCTGTTCGGCTGCACCGCGCACAAAGAACATCGCCCAATACGGGGTATTTACGGGTTCCCACTGGACCCCAATGATGCCGTTTAACGGCGGCTCTCTACGCGTGCGTGCTTCCCAAGGTTTACTCGGATCCGGTGCTACGCCATTAATCGTGAGTACCTCCCCACGTATCAATGCCACATTCCCAAAAACCGACCAAGTAGATTGAATCGGGACAAGTCCGGCTAATTCAACGCCCTGAAACTGTGCCTCATCAACATTATCAAAGACGAGTACGTCAATATCTTTGTACTGTTTGATTAGGTCTTGGTGGAGCTGAGGTATCGGTTCACCTTTCTCTTGGTATGCCTCTTGAACAGGTTTGCGCGCAACTAAACCGTTAACCCTGCTGTAGAAGAGCGTTAAAGCACCCCGGAAGTAGGAATGTTGTGCCTTGAATCCAACTTCAGCTGTCCACGAAGTTTCCGGTCTCAGATCAGGACTCGGTGCCGTAACACCTTCATTGGTGACTTCTACCGCCGTTGTGTCATTCAGAGAGGGGGCGCGGAAGGCTGTTCCAAAACTACTGACAAAGTTCAGGTATTCTGTTAAACCAACCACCACACCCGCACTTCCCGTCACACTGCTGTCGAATTTACTGAAGACATCAAAAGCCGGATCTCGGACGGAGAGGTCTGCATTGGTTTGATAAAACGTTGCGCGACCGCCAAGGGTGAGTTCTACTCGGTCATGCAACATAATTTCATCTTGAAGATAGAGACTGGCATCCCAGAATTGAGAACCGTTAATGAAGCGTCCAACGTCATCGTTAATATCTTCTTTTTTAGTTTTAAGGTCGGTTTTGATGGTCTGACTCTGCAACATGTCCAAGTAAAATTCACCACCACCGACCAAGCGTTGACGCGGAAGGATTGTGCTAATCGCTTGTGCGCTTAGGCCGATGGTGTTAACCGTATCATATCGCTGCCGTCGAGATGTCGATCCAAGTTTTAACTCGTTTCGCCCCTCTTTTTGACGATGATAAGAAGTTGTCAGACGGAAGGTATCAATGCCCGCTTTTATCGGATTAATTATGTAGTTGGCGTAAATGAGGTCCCGATTTTGTGGCTCAAAACAGAATTCGTCAAACTCTCTGGGTGCCATTTTATCATAGCGAGGTGTTTGCGGCTGTCGCCACATCTGATAGGCAATATTTATCGTACTGATATCGTTGAGTTGGTAAGCGATTTTTGCATCGGCATCGTAGGCTTCCCATCCCAATGGTCCCTCGTTATCAATGAGCCATCTGTCCGGGGGTGTCGCCGGCATCTTATTAAAGAGTTTCACGCCGCTTGGTTTTTCGTTGACTATTTCAAACTTCCGATTTTTGTAGTGGAGATCGTACCCGCTTCCAGGGTTTACATCACCGTAGGATCGCATACCACTACCAACGATAAATCCAAATCGTCCTTGATTTCCTGTGACCTCTAACCTACCAAGCTGCTCCTGTGTAGCTGTAGAATAGCGAGCAAGTAGCCGCGGATAGATTTCCCAAGTTTCCTGCGATGGATCGAGGGGCACCTCTTTCGTAAACATGTTGATAACACCGCCCATGGCACCGCTTCCATATAACGTAGAACTTGAACCGAGCAATACCTCTGCTCGCCCTAAGGTTTCCGGTGCAAGAGTTGCTGTGTACTGGTTTGGTCCTGAGCGAAATGTTGAATTATTGAGACGTACCCAATCAATCTGTATCAACGTCTGGTAACCCGTTAAGCCCCTGAGTAAAGGAGAACCTTGCCCGACTGTCGTCTGCTGTGCCATAACACCGACCGCGTCACGCAGCAGGTTAGACGCGATGTCCGCATTGGTTCGCTCTAACTGCTTTAAGTTGAGGACAGTGATTGTATTAGGTGTTTTGAAAGGGTCCTTCTCGGCGCGTGTAGCCGTAACCGTTATCTCCTCCATCGTGACAACTTCTTCGTCGCTTTGGTTTTCCGCACCTGCGCGTGGCACCCAAATCATCAACAAACTTAAACCTATAAGAAAAAAAAGATAAAATACTTTTTTCATTAGCACATTCCCCTTCAAACCCACTTTTCTGGGCATCTCCTGCCGATCCTATCTCATCAGCACTTCCGCTTTACCCTACTGTAGCAAATTACGTGCCATACACAATTCAAGATAAAACAGGCGAATTTCGACCAATTTCTGCCATAATTTGTTCAGTACTGTTCATTTTCTGAACACTTTCACCTCCGTTGAAGTAATTCGCAAGTGCATCTATACAACATATCCGCATTCAGAACGAAAAATTAAGACTTGCTTTTTGTCAGAGGCTGTGATAGTTTGTATACCAAGATTTAAGTATAGGAGCGATAATACAATTGCCAAAACAGAAACTAAACTTTGCTTTCATCGGATGTGGTGGTAACGCGCGCGGACATGGACGGAGTGTATCAAGCGTTGAAGATGTAGAGATTGTTGCGCTCGCGGATCCGAGTGACAGTTCACTCAGTGCCTTCAAGGAGAATGTCGGTTTAGATGCATCTGTCCCTACTTACGCCGACCACGTTGAGATGTTAGCCGCTGCGAAACCTGATGCCGTGGTCATCAGTTCACCGCACGGTCTCCATTTCCAGCACATCATGGACGCGCTTGATGCCGGATGCCATGTGCATACCGAAAAACCGATGGTCTGCACGGTGGACCATGCCAAACAGGTCATAGCAAAAGTGGAAGAGACCGGTCTGCACTTGATGATCGGCTACCAACGCCACCTGAGTCCTACCTATCAATACTGCCGCAACGTCGTCCAGAGCGGTGAATTGGGGCGGGTTAACTTTGTCGCCGCGCAGCAATCTCAGAACTGGTACCGAAATCAACAGGGCAAATGGCGGCAAGATCCGTTCCTCGGTGGCGGCGGTCAACTGAACGATTCAGGGAGCCATCTGATTGACATTCTTCTCTGGGTATTGGAAGCGAGTCCGGATACCGTCTTCGCAATGATTGATAACTTAGATATCGAGGTAGATGTTCTCACTGCGATGTCGATTAAATTCGATACGGGTGCATTGTGCAACATCAGCATTGTTGGGCACGCCTACGGCGGGGTGCAAGAAGCATTTTCAATCTGGTTGGATGAAGGTTCGCTCTATCTCCGTGACGGCACGCTCTATCGCCAAGGACGGGAAGGTAGACCGGAGCCTGTTGATGCATCTGAGATGCCGGCATCAGGGAACAAAGATGTTGCTTTTATTGAACTCATCCGCGGTGAACGTACAGAGAACCCGATTGGGGTCGAGAACGGCTTACGCGTCATCCAACTCACCGAAGCCGCATGGCAATCCGCCGAACTCGGTAGACCCGTCAAAGTGGATCTGAGTTAAGTTTGCAACGGTTTCTCTGGACTGGCAAAGCGAATCTGAGAAGAAAATTCGATGGTTTCATAGCGAATTGTTAAAAATGCTTGATGTCCAAAACTTGTGTAAATCCTTTGACAAAAAGCCGTTCCTCACGGAACTCACATTTCAGGTAGCAGCTGGGGAGTGTCTTGTGCTACTTGGCAGGAACGGTGCGTGTAAAACGCTTCTGCTCAATATCTTAGCAACTTTAGTTGAACCGACATCAGGCAGCGTCTCTATCAACGGCATAGATGCATTTGCAAACCTCAAACAGGTACGTCCATCTATCGGGTATATCCCCGTTGCCTTCGAGGGATACCCTGAATTGTCTGTTGCAGCGTATCTCAATTTTTTTGCGAGGGCATATAAATTAGAGAAGCGCGCGCGGGCATCAGCAATTGAGGCCGTGCTGGAACTTATGGACATTCAACACCTACGCGAGGCTAAAATTAGTACCTTATCAACAGGGGAACGGCAACGACTCTTGTTCGCCAAAACCTTTCTTCATGAGCCACAATTGTGGTTGCTCGATGAACCGCTCACCCCGCTTGATCCGGGCGGGCAGCTCGAAATGATCGAGCTGCTTGGTGAACTCCGATTAATGGAAAAAACTGTCGTCATCGCTACCAACCGCCTTGAGGATGTCCCACAATTATGTGGAACCGAATTTCAAGACAAAACATCTATCGGAATCCTTGAGAGTGGACGATTTGCTGTGCTTAAGACGTTTCGAGATCTACGCGAGGAAAGCACTGAAGCCGATACCACAGAAACCCTTCCCCCAAATTGGTTAAATGAAGTTTTAGCGCAGCTTGCAAGCTAAAACTTTCTCTACAAAAGTCTGGAGGTCAGAAAAACATAATGTCAGATATAGGAAAATTCTTTGACGAAAACGGATACTATTTCGCCAAGGGAGTCTATTCGCCTGAAGAAATCACGGCAATGGAAAACGACTTTGATCGGGTCGTGGATCAGCTCCTTAAAAGTGATGAAAACGTCAATGCGCGTTGGGGTGGTAGATTGATGGATGCCCTTGATGGCGGTGAGTCTGTTATCATCCATACGCACAATATCCAAAGCTTCTCTGGTGTTTGGATGCAAGCATTCATGCAAGAGAAGTTTCTCGATATTACCGAAGCCATTCTCGGCCCCGATATTATGCTCCATCACTCCAAACTCTTCTGCAAGCCGCCAGAAAAAGGTGCTCCATTTCCGATGCACCAAGATTGGCAGTATTTTCCGTCCGTTAAAGACAGCATGATCGCTGCTATCATCTACGTCTCGGAAGCCACCGATGAGATGGGGTGTGTCCGCGTCTATCCGGGTTCCCATAAGGAGCTGAAACGTACTGATGGCATGATGGGTAGTGGAAAAAATGCTGAAGTTACTGATCGATACCCAATTGAGAATGCAACCGTTTTAGAAGCGGAACCGGGAGATGTGCTTTTCTTTAGTTACTTCACACTCCACGGTTCAATGCCGAACTATTCAAATCAGACGCGAAAGAGCGTTCTCGTTCAGATGCTCGCGGGTGACGATGAGATCGAAGCCGAGAATCGCCACACCAATGTCAAACTCGTGCTCCGTGGCTGGAACCATCTCGCAACTCGCTCTTCTGTCGGAAGAATTATCTAAAAAATAGTAAGGAGAATTTTATGATTAAAGTCGCAAAGATTAGTATGGCGCATGTCCACGCTGGTGGTTATGCTCGAAAAATTAATGAAAACCCTGAAACCGAACTCGTTGCTGTCTGGGACGAAGAGGGCTTTGACCATAGCGGGGGCGGTAGAGATGCCGCAGAGCAATACGAAGTCCCGTTCTATACCGATCTCGATGAAGTCCTCAGTCGTGACGATGTAGACGCAGTCGCTGTTGACGCAATCACGTCCGACCATCCGCGTGTGATAATCGCCGCTGCTGAAGCCGGGAAACATATCTTCACCGAAAAGGCACTCGCGATTACTGTTGCGGAATGCGATCCGATTATCGAAGCCGTTGAGAAAGCCGGTGTGAAGTTTATGATCTCGCTGCCTTCCCGTGCTAATCCTGAAATTCTGTTTGCGAAAAAAGCAATTGACGATGGACTGCTCGGGGACATCACATTCGGTAGGGGACGGATTGCACATTCCGCCGCGTTGGATAGCTGGTTCAGCGGGACAAGTGCTTGGTTTGCAGATCCCGAGCGCGCAGGGGGTGGTGCCCTCTTTGACTTGGGATGCCACCGGGTCGATGTCATCCGATGGCTAATGGGTGAGCCTAAGAGTGCTATCGCCAAGATTAACAACTTCACCGGCAACTTCCCGATTGATGACAACAGCGTTTCGGTTGTCGAATTCGCGAACAAGGCACTCGGCGTGATTGATGTTGCGTGGACACACCGTTCTGGTCCGAACATGCTGGAGATCTATGGTACAGAAGGTTCGTTTGCTGCGGGACACGGCGAAATGCATTTTGAAACCCGTAAACTCTCTGATGAAGAAAAAGCGGAATATATCGCGAACGCACCGCCAGCACCACCCGAACCGATGCAACAGTGGATTAACGCCATCCTTCGCGATGAACCGATGACAATTACGATTCAAGATGGACGGAATCTTACCGAGTTGATGCAAGCGTTCTATATGTCTGCTGAACAAGGGCAGTCAATTGATTTTCCGCTCTAAGGTGTTATGCCAAATCCACGTTATATACTTCAGGACTTACGCAAATTAGGTAAATATCGGATATTTAAACGCAAAAAGTAGGAATCTCTATCCTTTAAACCCCTAAATTCCCTTACCAGAGGGACTTTAAAAAAAATGCGTAAGTCCTATACTTGAATGTGCGAAAGGATGTGACCAATTCAGGATGTATATTCCGCTGCTGGACAGACAGATGCCGGCCGCTATCTGATTGTATTTTCATCCAGAAAGAGAAAAATCTTGCACTCATTCTGAGTGCCCGCGATATGGATCAAAAGGAGAGAAGAAGGTATGAAAGAAAATAAAGACGAACAGGTTACCAGTATATCTAAGGCACGCACTCTGGAAGAGATAGCCGACTATTGGGACACGCATAGCTTGGCTGACCACTGGGATGAAACACATGAAGCCAATTTCGAGGTTCGGATGCAGCGAAAGTGTCGTGTAACACTTACCCCAGAGATCTATAAAAAAATCGAAAAACAAGCCCTGGCACAGGGAGTTTTACCGGAAACTTTGGTTAACTTGTGGTTAGCTGAACGCCTCCACGCGATCGAATCATCGTAGGAGATAATTGCCTCGAAACAACTATAAGTTATACCCTTCTATTCGAGTAGATTGCATAACGAATGTTATTCAGGAATTTCTGAAAAGGAGTTTGTTCCAAGCAATATAGAAAAAGAACTTACAAAACAGAAGTAAAAATTCGCTGAGTTGGAAGACAAACTCACTGAGTAAAACCAACAAAGGAAGCATATCATGCCAGACTATCAACCTATTTCACTTTCTAATCTGTGTAACGTGGGGACAGAAATTATTGGCGAGAACGCAACACCGAGCGTCGGGGCACAGACGTTCCACGGGCTTCCCTTCGACATCGCTGAGGGTGGAACCTGTTTCTTGGGCTTTGGCGAAGGTGTTAACACTGATTCCGCCCAAATTCCTATCAACGTCGACCCAAAACGGATTATCTTTGTGCATCGCCTACTCGAATCCCGTATACCTGAAGGCGAGCCGATTGGCAGACTAATTGCCAATTACATTTTCCATTACACTGACGGTGAAACCGTGAACGTCCCGATTCGTGAACGTTTTGAGATCGGTGGTGTACCACAGGGATGGGGACAACAGACCTTCCTCGCGATACCTGACCGACAGGAGAGTTTAGCAGCACGTTATGAGGGAGCGTGGGGTTCAGCGGGCAACCGACAAACGGAGGTGAGCCAAGGGACACCGCGCGACTACTATTTGTGGGTGTGGAAAAATCCGAGGGACGGTGCTGAAGTCGCGTCAATCGAAATCCAACCACAAGAACGGAAATTTATTGTTGCGGCAATCACGCTCGGCTATCTCGACGAAGATCCGATACCGCGTCGTCCCCGCCGCGAAGTCAAAATCACACTGCCGCAAGCCGAGGATGCCGATAAACCCTTTGATATGGAAGTCAATGTGGATCGCGGCGTTGCGACCTACCCGTATCCTTTACCGGAGAACGCGCCAGAGGCCTTTATCAATGATGATTTCAAAGGTTGGGGTGAATCGCAAAACAACAAGAGCAGCCCAGCGTATGTTGAAGTATCTGCCACGCCTTCCGCGACCGTCGAAGTCAAGAACCAAGGTGAAACACTTGGGAGCGTTAACTGGGGTGAAGTCCAAGAAAAAGGTGCTATCCAACCCAACGAACGCGTCAAGGTAGAAGTTATTGACTCTGGCAGGAACTGGGTACATACCACCGTAATTGACGAAGATACAAACAGACCTGTGCCGTGTCGTATTCACTTCCGTTCTCCGCACGGCGTGCCGTATGCGCCACATGGTCACCATGCACACGTCAACTCAAATAATGGCACATGGCACATAGATGTCGGTGGCGATGTGCGACTCGGACAGATTAGTTACGCCTATATTGACGGCACGTGTCAGGGATGGCTCCCTCGCGGAGACGTTATCGTTGATGTCGCTCGCGGCTTTGAATATACGCCGCTGCGGACGACTGTTAACATAAAACCCGGGCAACGTGAGTTGACGCTCCGCATAAAACGGTGGTGCGATATGAACGCCGAACGCTATTTCAGTGGCGACACACACGTTCATTTCTTGTCCACACAAGGCGCACACACCGAAGCACAAGGTGAAGACCTTGGGGTCGTGAATCTTCTCCTGTCTCAGTGGGGTCACCTCTTCACGAATACAGAGGAGTTCATCGGTAGACCCACGACATCCGCCGATGGACGGAGCATTGTCTATGCCACACAGGAGAACCGCCAACATCTCTTAGGGCACCTCACCCTCCTCGGTTTAAAGGAACAGGTTGCACCGTGGTGTTCTGACGGACCCGGAGAAGCCGAACTCGGTGGAAACATGGAGGTCACGCTTTCACATTGGGCAGACGCATGTCATGCGCAAGGCGGAACTGTTGTCTTACCTCACATTCCGAACCCAAATTGTGAACCGGCGACACTCATTGCTACCGGACGTGTAGATGCTGTTGAATATCTTACCAACGCCATGTATGGACATATCGAGTACTACCGTTACCTCAACTGCGGCTATAAATTACCGCTTGTCGGTGGGACAGACAAGATGAGTAGCGATGTGCCGGTAGGTGTTTATCGCACTTATGTCCACATTCCTGATGATGAAGAATTCAATTACGATAACTGGTGCAAATACATGAGTGCTGGCAATACCTTCCTTAGCGGCGGTCCTATGATTCGTCTCACTGTTGATGGGCAGCCAATTGGTAGCACGATTAATCTTCCGGGTAATGGTGGCACCGTTGAAGTTGAAGCCGCTGCGGATTCCATCTTCCCGATCCACACGTTGCAGATTATTCAGGCCGGTCAGGTCGTTGCTTCCACTGAGGACAAAGAGGGCAAAGCGCATCTACATCTGAAAGCCAACCTGAAAGTGGATAAACACTCGTGGATCGCTGCACGATGTGGTGGACCTAACTATGCGCAAGCCGTCCCGCACCACGATGGATGGGGACGTGGGATCATTGCACATACTTCACCTGTCTATATTGCTGTCGGTGGTGAATGGTGGATGTTTGATCCAGAAACGGCGAACTACATGTTAACCTTGATTGAAGGTGGATTGTCCTATATCCAGCAGACAGCGCGCCATCACGAACACGGAACGGTGACACACCACCACGGCGAGGATGACCATCTGGAATTCCTCTCTCGTCCGTTCCAAGAAGCACGTGAGGCGATCCATCGTCGGATGCATCAATTAGGTATCCCGCATTAATTAAGAACCGTTTTCAGTTCACGGCACACAGAGTGTGCCTACTACTCTTAAGGAGACAAGCATGCCAAGGGAATTAGTCGCGGTTGCCCCTCGGCAACCCGTTTTGAGAGAATATGAGGACGGACCGGTTCCGGCAGATAGTGTTCGCGTCCAAGTCGAATTCGGCGCGCCCAAACGCGGCACCGAATTGACAGCGTACTACGGATACAACAACGCAAGTTTTCCATTGCGACTTGGGAATATGTGTGTCGGGAAAATCATTGAAATCGGGGACGAGGTTGAAGGTTTCGAGATTGGAGAACGCGTGACCAGCCACGGGCATCTCAAGGAAACGCACACATGGGACGCAAAACGGGTGCTCAAGCTGCACGACCAGATGACGTGGAAGGAAGCCGTCTGTTACGACCCAGCGCACTTCGCGATGTCTGCGATTCGGGATGGAAAAGTGCGTGTTGGCGAGCGGGTTGCTGTCTTCGGGCTTGGTGCAATCGGGTTGATGACGGTGCAGATGGCACGGATTGCGGGTGCGGATTTCGTCGCTGCCGTAGATCCGATTGAAAGACGGCGGAAAGTCGCTGCAAAAACTGGTGCGGAACTTGTCATCGACCCAACTGCCTGTAATACTGGCGAAGTGCTTAAAGAAGCGACCGGCAGGCTTGGCGTTGATGTGGCTGTAGAAACCAGTGCAATCTATGAGGCACTCGATGATGCTCTCCGCTCGGTCACCTTTGAGGGAACAATCGTCTACGCCGGACGCGCGAAAGCATGTACAGGCGGACTTGACCTCGGTGCCGTCGCGCACGTCAACATTCCGAACATAATCTTTGCGCGCGCCAACAGCGATCCGAACCGCGATCATCCACGTTGGAATTTCAAGCGTATTATTGATACCTGCTGGAAGTGGCTTGCTGAAGGACGATTTGACTGTGAAGATGTTGTTGATCCCGTTGTACCATTTGAAGATTCAGTCGAGGCTTACATAGAGATGGACAACCATCCTGAACGGAGCGTCAAATTAGGGGTGTCCTTTGGGTAGTCTTTGTCCGTTAGGACCTACGCGAAATTGCTCCTGTTACTGAGGCAATCGGAAGATTGGAAGGATGGAAGTGTGAGTGGAAAGCACCGTTATCTGCCATCCTTCCTTTAGACTACTGATATGCAATCAAAAAAATGCCCAATACCATCACAACAGCGGCAATAAATCGGCGTTGTGTATAGGTCTCTTTCAAGGCGTACCCACCGAGCAAAACAACGAAAATGACAGAACACTGCCGAACCGCGGTTACGTAACTGACTTTCTCTGTCATCAAGACATAGAGGATAAGCGAATAGGAGGTTAACGAAAGTCCAACGATAGCGAGGGCGCGCTTCCATTCCGTTCGTCCAATCTGGACAATTCGCTTGTGTGGAAATCGGACGAGGCAGGTCAAACTGTAAAAGGTTTGCGAGATACTGTTTTCCATTAAATAGTAGGTTACGGCTCGCCACAAGGGTGCATCTGTCGAATAGCGATGGAATTCGGACATCCCTTGCTTGTCTATCAGTGAGTATCCAATAACGCTCGCCAGTGTTGCATAAGCCCAAAGTGCATCGGGTTCGCGAAGGAAGCGAAAAAACGCTTTGAACTGGATACGGGCTTCACGTTGTTGATAGAGTAGTATAGAGGCTATTACACATAAGATACCTATCGAGCCTTGCGCGGAAATTCGTTCCTTTAGGAAAAGAAAGGCAAAGAATGGCAAAAAGGCAGGCGCAGCACGTGTAATTGGATAAATAAACGAAATCTCGCCAACGGTATAAGCGTGCGTCAAAAACAGACGGTATAACAGATGAACCAGTGCGGAACTCACAATATAGACCCATAGGGATTTTGGAATTATCGGTTGCTTGATACCAAAGGCAACAAACGCTATGACTATGGTATAAAATCCACACCAAAAAAAGAGGATGCGTGTATCTCTACTGGATTTGCTATAGAAATTCCATAAAGCGTGGCAAAATGCTGATAGCAGAATTAAGGCAATTGAAGTAAAAGCCATAGGACCTTTCGTCTTTGTAGGTATAGAATCTGTGTCTATTCGTTAATGGCTGTCAGCAATCAGTTAAGAGTTTTTTTGTTTAGTATTAATCTCTTACGGCTGACTGTTGACTACCATTTCAGGAGGTAATTATGTACGAAAAATCGAAAAAACACAAACTTTTTATTTTTTTTGGGCTTGTCTTTGGCGTACTTGCCCTTACAGCAACTGTTACCCTCACACAAGAATCGTGGTTCCCTTCCGAATGGGGTGCCGACGATCGGCGGGGTGCTGTCAACCGACTAACCTCTGAGAAGGTACTGGAAGCAGCGAGTTTGATTAAAACCGGTGAAGTCTTTCAACTCGGCAGGGTCTATGAAAGTGGCATCCCTGTCTTCGGGACGCGGCACTATAGCCTGCGGATTCCGGCGATGTCAGGTCCACTGGGTGAGAATAAAACCACGTGGTTCGAGGAGATCTTCAGCGGTGAGATCGGTCAGATTGGCACGCAATTTGACGGTCTCGGTCACATCGGTATCGGCGACCTCTATTACAACGGATTGCACCAGCGCGATTTCGCTAAAGCCGAAGGCCTGACGGAACTTGGTGTCGAGAATGTGGGACCTATCGTGACGCGCGGTGTTCTCATTGACGTTGCTGGCTATAAAGGCGTTGAAACTCTCGGCGACAGTTATGAGATTACGCGTGCCGATCTGGAGGGTGCCTTGAAAAAGCAAGGTGTTGAGATTACGCCGGGTGATGTCGTTGTCATTCACACGGGTTGGGGTAAATTCTGGATGACGGACAACGATCGCTACGGTGCCACGGAGCCCGGTATCGGAATGGAGGCGGGGCAATACCTCGTCGATCAGAAGATTGTGATGGTGTGTTCCGATAATTGGGGAATTGAAGTTGTCCCGAACCCAGATGAATCACTGGCATTTCCAGTACATCAACTGTTCATCGTCAAACACGGTATTTACAACCTTGAGAACATTATCACAGAGGAGTTAGCAGCAGCAAAGGTTTACGAATTTGCCTTCAGTTTCGCGCCACTCCGCCTCAAAGGTGCAACAGGTTCTCCCGGCAATCCGATCGCCATTCGTTAGTTTATCACGGGACAGCACCACCCCTGCTGTCCCATACCCCTTTCTTTTTCCTATCCGCGTCTGCACAAATCCGTGCAGTTAGACTTCCCTTTGCCCTATTTTGTGCAGCGAATACCCCTGTTAAACCCACTAAATCCGTAATATCTCTACATTCTGTCTTATACTTTAATTTGGCACGTAAATTGCTCATTAATTCCTCAGTGTAGTGTGTTTTAATTTCTGACGCACCAATTCGTCTCTGATCTACACAAGGAAGTTGACAATGCTTAGACTCACACCACTTATTTCTTTAATTAGCATTCTACTGGTTGGCTGTACGGCACCGGCACATTTAATGCACACATCTGAACTCTCACAAGAGGAGAAAATGCAGCAGACGATAGCCGTATGGAAGGACACACACATCTCAAAGGCTCTTCAAAAATGGGGATCACCGACTGAAGTGAGCGATGACGGAACGGGTTGGCAAACGTATATCTGGGAAATACCTGTACACGGTTTCTTAGCCAAGCAAGAAAGCCGGGCGCGGAGCTACCAACTCCGACAAGACCATCCGATTCATCCTCGACATCACCGTGGCGGCATGCGGGCAGTCGGTGGAAGATATATATCAACCGATTACACTTACCAACTCACATTTTATACGCGTCCAGACGGTGTGATTTCCAAAACTGAGATAAAAAAGAATTATGACCCAACAAGCGAATTTAAATGGAAGTAGCGGTATTTAGGGCTATTTACTCATGAAACGGAGGTAAAAATCCATGTCAAGTAGAGACTATTCTTTGCGCGTATGTATAGCAATCGGAGTGTGTCTACTCATGGCGGGCTGCGCACCACTTCCAAAACGAATAGCGGCTACACATCTATCCTGCAAGGCGTATCCATCACTCGTTGATGGCGATCTCGCCACAACCGGCTTCCTGAAGGTAAAAGGCTTTGTTGAAAAGGACAATCCTGCTTATAAGTACAGTCTCCAATATGGCGACTGGGTGGAAGGTAAACATAAGACTGAAGCCTTGATTCAACTTGACATGCTTACACCTGTCGCTTACATTGAGGTGCATCCCGTTTCAAACATTTATCGTCTTTCGGTAGAAACATCGACCACAGAGATGGGGCATGAAAAAGCACCTCTCTTTGAGCCAGTGATAAGTCATAAGATTGCCAGATCCGAAAACGGTGGCGTGATACGCATTGACATCGACAGACCCGCGCGGATGCTAAGAATTGGTATCTATGTCAATCGTGATTTAGCGCACACCATACGAGAACCATTGACTGGTAAAACTAAAGTGTCCTTTGAGGATGTTGTGATTCGAGAAATTCGGGTGTATCAGTGATAGAAACCAAAGTAACAGGAGTTTTAAAAATGAACAGATTCACAATCGCTTTATATTTTCTGTTTATCGCAAGCCTCTTGGTTGGAGGATGTACGGCACCGGCATTTTTGATGGATCCACCAGAGTCGTTACCATTATCGCCAGATGAAAAAGTACAGCAAACCATGGAAACATTGATGGGGAGTCCCATTTCAAAAGGCGATTCAGAAGTGGGGTACACCGCACGGTCTTAGTGACGACGATGCAGGCTCGCGCATCTATATGTGGCAGATATCCGCACAGGCATTTCTTACGCCACAAGATAACAGCATCCTTTCTCAACGGTTTCCCAAGGTTTTGAACAAGGCGACAGCACCCGTTCTGCCTACAGATGATATCTATGAACTTATGTTTTATACGGACGCAAAGGGTGTAATTTACAAAACGCTCACAAAAAGGGATCAAGTCTCAAGGTTTTCCTCAACGGACTTTAACGCTACAAAATAAGACAATGAAACTTCCAACAATTTCCATTGCATCCCATCGCGTGACGCGGCTCATCATCGGTGGCAATCCATATAGCGGCATCTCACACCGCTCCGCAGCGGCATCGCAAGCCATGATAGATTACTACACAACGATCCAAATTATAATGGATCTCCGGCAGGCAGAGCGGAATGGCATTAATACCGTCCTCGCTCGCGCCGATAGACACATCATGCGCGTTCTCAACGAATACTGGAACGCAGGCGGCACCATCCAGTGGATTGCGCAGACTCCCAAAGACACAGAATACGCAGACCTCAACGAATATCTACAGATTATTGCCGGCTATAAACCGCTTGCGATCTATCACCATGGTGGAACGACTGATAAGTTGTACGCAGAAGGACGACTCGATTCATTGCACGACAGCCTCAAATACATCCGCGATCTCGGTTGTGCGGTCGGACTCGGCACACACGATCCGCAGGTTCTCAAGTATTGCTATTCCGAAGGATACGATGTTGACTTTTATGTCTGTGCGTTGTATAATCATACAAGACACAGAGAGTTATATCTACCTAATGATCGCTATACAGCATTTTCCGCTATACAAGCGATACCGATGCCGATAATTGCTATAAAGGTATTAGCCGCTGGCAGAAACGAGCCGCGAGAGGCACTTCGACTTGCGCTTGAAAACATCAAACCGACGGACGCGATGGCGGTCGGAATGTATACGCAGTTTCAACCCGATCAGATCCGTCAGAATGCACTAACTGTCGCTGAACTTATCAGGAAAACAGAGAATGAATCGAATTGTAGAACCAGAAGTGATGGATACCCAAAAAGCCGCCGAAGCCTACGATGCGATGGAGCACGGTGAGGTTGATCAGGCTTTCGT
>JAPPII010000035.1:69507-85086 GCA_028820845.1 Candidatus Poribacteria bacterium | reverse complement strand
CTGAAAAATAGCCAACCTTTTAAGAGGAATTATCAATTAGAATTGGTATAATATGGAGTCGAAACATATTTCGGATGATAAGTTCGTGGAAACACTTTGCTGCTGTTTGACTTATATTCGCTGAAATTTGAGATCACGAGGACCCTATTCATTGAAAACTTCTGAACATCTACACCTCGCCGCACTCCTTCACGACATCGGAAAATTCCGCATGCGTGCCACGGATCGCTACAAACGACATCAGGAACATAGCTACGAATTCGTCAACGAAGACTTCGCCGACTTCTTCGCACCCTGCGGCGATGCCTTCAAAAATGCGATCCGACATCACCATCCCAATCGCTATCCCGATTGTAGGCCGAACCAACTCCAGCACCTCATAGAAAAACAGGTAATTTTGGCAGATCGACTCTCTGCCACTGAACGCGAAGATCAAGAACGCGAAGGAGAAGACTTTGTTGAATCCGCGCTTGTTTCTATCTTATCTCGCCTTGAAGGCACAACCAAGGAATATCGGTACCCGCTCAAGGCACTCGATCTGACACGTGATACCGTGATTCCAACGGAATCGCCACAAGTGAATCAGGACGTATATGCAGACTTATGGCAGCAGTTCAAAACCGCATTCGAGACAATAACGAGGGACGCTCACTATACACCCACCGTCTATCAAACAATCGTGGCACTCCTTGAAAAATATACCTCGCGGATGCCTTCCGCAACGCCGTGGGGACAAAACGAAACACGAACAGTTCCAGACATCTCCCTCTACGACCACCTCCGCACAACTGCTGCCATCGCTGCCTGCATCGGACGCGAACTTGCCGAAACTGAAATTGACGCACACCTGGCCAACCAAAAGAAATTAGAACGACCGATATGTGCACTCATCAAAGGCGACATCTCCGGCATCCAAAGTTTTCTCTATCAAATCCTCTCAGATGGTGCCGCCCGTGAATTACGGGGGCGTTCCTTCTATCTCCAACGCCTCACTGAAGCCATCGCGCACTGGGTCTTAAAACAGTTTGACTTACCGATTACAAACCTAATCCTCGCCAGTGGCGGACACTTTTATATCCTCGCACCCTATAGCGAAGCGCGGGAGAAACTCGACACACTCCGCCGAACCATCTCTGAAAATCTCTGGGCACTCCATAAAGGCGACCTCTCCTGTATCTTGGCAGGTATGGCCATAACCGCTGATGATTTTGAACCTGAGAATTTTTCAAAAAAATGGTATCAGGTTTCACAAAAGGTACAAGACCGAAAGCGTGCAAAATGGTCAGAGATGGCTCCTGAAGATATGTTTGAAAACTTCTTTGAACCGCACGAAGCCGCCGGAAATACAAATTGGGGATTCGGTGAACTCGGTCGTCAACTACGCGATGCTGAATACTTGGTCGCTTTTGAAGTGCCACCGTCGTCAATTCCTGATGAACCCGCTTGGGGCGCAGCGATGAAAGCGTTCGGATGGGAGGTTCATCCCCGCAAGGATACGGATGCAAAGCCGATGGCACCACCAGATGCTGAGCGTGCTATTGTCTATCGTCTCGGCGATACAGAATTTCTGACCGACGCGTCACTTGAGAAATTCCGGTGGGACGGTGTGCCTGTGAGTTACGATTTTAAGGTCTTCCGACAGGTAACCGCCTATCGTCAAGATGCGAACGACACAGAAATCACTGCAGATTATGACTATCTTGCAAACGCTGCTGCAGGTGTCAAATGGCTCGGTGCATTGCGGATGGATGTGGATGATCTTGGAAAAGTCTTCAGCAAAGACAAACTTAAGAATGCCACTATCTCACGTCTTGCGACCTTGAGTGCATCGCTACGCCTCTTTTTTGAAGGGTACGTTCCAGAGCTCTGTCGCCAGTACAATAAAAAACAAGACGAAGATATTCTTGAACTCATTTATGCGGGGGGTGATGACCTGTTCCTCGTCGGTGGTTGGAGCGCGTTACCGGAGGTTGCCGAACGGATTCGTTCTAAATTCCGGCAATTTGTCACTGGAGACCATCTGACCCTCTCTGGGGGTATCGCGATTCAACACAAGAAGTATCCGCTCTATCAATTTGCTGCGCAGAGTGGTGAAGCGGAGAAAAAGGCTAAGGGTTTGCCCGATAAGAACGCCATCACTTTTTTGCGTAAACCGATGGCGTGGACGGATTTTCAGGTCGTTCGTGACTGGCATCAGGAATTTTTGAAGGCACTCCGTGCTGACAGAGACCAACTTCCCCGTAGTGTTCTAACCCGATTGAGTCAGATTTACGCAGATGAGAAACGGTGGGCATGGCGATCGCTCTACAATTTCCATCGCTTACAGGAACGATATAAGGCACAAATCCCGTTTCTCCGTAAACTCCAACACGCACTTAACTTTGATACTTCCTTTGAACTACGGGAATTTATACACATTATCATCCGATGGACTGCTTTACGCATCAGAAATCAGGAGCACTAAAATGGGAAACTATCGTGATAGGAATCAAAGAGATCCACGTCGTCAACAAGGTTACACACTCCCAGAGAATGTGATTGAAGAGGGAGGCAACGCTCTTGTGACTGCAGCTAAGGATTTAGGAAATAGACTCCAAAGGCGACGACTTAAGACCTCACAAATCAGAAAAGTTTATGGAACTGTGAAGAAAATCCAGATGAGCGACGAATTTCGCCAGAATGACCTCATCATGCTGAAACCCAAATTGGCGTATGCAGCAGCGCGAAACAACGAAGTGGCCGATCTGAGAGACGCTCTAACCCAAGCCATTGATAAGGTTGGCGGTGATCCACAGCGGTTCAAAAATTTCGTCGATTTCTTTGAAGCGACACTCGCATACCACAAAGCCGCTGGTGGACAGGACTAAGGAGGCGTACATGTCAAATATACAACTACAAGGTAAAATTTTTCTACAAGGCACGATTAACGCCCTCACCGGTCTCCATATCGGCGGAAATTCTGGTGAGTTGGATATCGGAGGTATCGATAATCCCGTAATACGCAATGCCTTCAACCGCCAACCCTACATACCTGGGTCGTCTCTACGCGGTAAAATGCGCGGTTTGCTCGACCGACACTTCGGTAAATCACTTGATAAGCGAGTTGGAAGAGATGTGCGCGTTCACGAATGTCGAACACCATCAGACTACAATGACTGTCCAGTTTGTCAAGTCTTTGGGGTCGCACCTATACGGCAATTAGCTGGAAAGACAATGCCGACGCGACTCATCGTCCGCGATACCTTTTTAACCCCACAATCTTTAAAGGCACTTGATAGAGCTGACACGGATACCGATTTTACCGAAATCAAGACAGAAGTCGCTATTGACCGGATTACCTCTGCGGCGACACCTCGACAACAAGAGCGCGTTCCCGCTGGAACAACTTTTGGACCCTTTCAGATAGTCCACAGCCTCTATACACAAGACAAAAATGATAAAAGCAAGCAACTTCAAGACGAACTTATGTTTTTCGACACCGTCCTTAAAGGCATGGAGCTCTTAGAAGATGATTACCTCGGTGGCGCAGGGTCCCGCGGTTCCGGGCAGATTAAATTTGAAAACCTAAAGATGACCTTTAAATCCCGCGAATGTTATGGGAATGTAGCGGTTGCTCCCATCACTATTGATACGGATCCGAATATTGCAGCCTTACGTCAAGCTAATTATACCAAACAAATTCTACAGACTCTCTCCAATCAATAATACGTCCTATGGGTTGGCAAACCCAACCCCTACGAGAAATATTATGACACGTAAAGGGGTTTTGCTTGGGTGTTTCTTCAAGGTCCCCTTGCCCACATCAGATTGAATAGAAAACAGGATGGTCTATGCCGACCTATACTATCTATCGTTTAACCTTCAAAACCCAATTACATCTCGGACGCACTACCGGACCCGCGCAGGAGGGAAGCCTCGGTTTAGAGAAGACCGAAACCTATATCCCGGCGGATACCCTCTTTTCGGCGATCTGCCAGACATGGGCAACTTTTTATGGCACGGAAAGCCTTACGCGCTTTCTCGACGCTTACACAAGGGACGGTTCGGGTTTACCTTTTATGCTAACTTCCGCTTTCCCTTTTGCACAAGACCTTTATCTTTTTCCCAGACCCCTAAATTTTCCGAAACCCTCGGAGAATGTCCCCAAAGATGCAAAACGCGTCCAATTCGTCTCCCAATCCGTCTTTCAAGAAATCATCTCTGGAAATCCACCGCAATTCGACGAAGGTAATCTGATGAACAGTGAAAAGGTCTGGGTATCTCCAAAAGAGAAAGAACAATTGGAAGCATCAAGGGGCAACGATTTCACGATCTGGTCAACCAACACGCGCCCGCGTGTCACCTTGGGAAGCCAAAATGCAGGATCTGAAATATGGCATGTACAAACCGTCCAGTTCAACACCAATTGTGGGCTCTGGTTCGCTGTTGAATTCGATTCTCACGAGACGAAAGAAAAAATTGAGACCCTGCTGCGTGTATTAGGAGACACCGGCATTGGGGGCGAACGAAACGCTGGATACGGACTGTTCGATTTTGCCGAAACGACGCTTGAAATGCCCGGAACAGAAGGACGTAACCAATTTGTTACCCTCTCACCGATATGTCCGAAGTCTCCAGAACAACTCGCGCGGCTCCGCATTGGCAACATCGCTTATACACTAAATCCACTCAAGGGTTGGGGCAGCACTACCGGAACCGCTTCTCAACGGAAACAGATTAGTATGTTCACTGAAGGCTCTGTTTTACACACAGGCGACACACAGATAGGACGGTTGGTTGATGTTAAACCTGATAATTGGGTGCATCCTGTCTATCGTTACGGCTACGCATGGCAGGTCGGTATCAAAGAGGTAGTCCAATGAAACAGACATATCAACTGCAGGTTATCACACCCGTCCATATCGGTTCAGGCGAAACCTTAAATCAGATAGACGGCTGCTACGCCAATGGCAGATGGTATCATATCGACTTAGACAAAGTCTTGGCACATCCGAGTACCGACCTGAACAGGCTAACCTCCGAAATGGCAGACCGCAACTTCAGATGGCAACGCTACTTACAGCAACACACTGCCGATCTATCAAAACTTTCTGCATATACCCTCTCGTGTCCACAAAGTCCGGAGGAGGTCGAAATCCGAGAGGCAATCAAGTCAGTTGGAAACCGGCCCTATATCCCGGGTAGCACACTCAAAGGGGCAATCCGAACCGCACTGTTAGGTGAAATACTGAGTGAAAATGATCAGATCTATGACAAAAGTCTACGTCAATTAGAAACCCTGATTGAGCGGGAACCACGCGGCAACCCAAGAAGGGAGCAACCCGGACGACAGGTAGAATCTCTCGCTTTCGGTAAAGATCCAAATCACGATCTCCTGCGTGCCTTGCAAGTCAGTGATACCGAGCCACTTCATAGTGATGCGCTTGAAATCGGAATGGCATGGACTGTTACACTTAATCAAAAGAACCAACTCGTCCAGAAGATAGAGCGGAATCAGGAGTATAAAAACTTCGTCCAACAATTTCAAACCAATCAACGCCTCACGTTTACCCTTAAGATTGACGAACGTCTCCTTCGCCAACATGAAAAGAATCGCCTCGGTTTTAACGATTTACAAGAGAACGTACTGCGAAATATCACTAAAATCTGTCGATCAGCAACAGAAAAATACGCACAAGATGAACGGGACTTCTTTTCCGGTTACGAACTATTTGAGATTGCTAACCGCTATGATGACTTAATTGGTGTAAATAATACGCTATCAGAAGATGAATTCCTTTTGCAAATCGGGTGGGGAACCGGCTACCATACGAACACCGTCGCTGCACTATTTACAGATGACGAAGAAGCGCGCGAGGATCTATGGATGGATTTACGAGAACGCTTTCGATTGGGCGAAAGCCGTTCCAAACGTGGGGAATATGATGAACGTGAGTTTCCCAAAACACGACGGATTTTATATCGTGGACAAAACCCTATTGCACCCCTCGGTTGGGTCAAAATTTCACAACTTAAAGATTAGCAGATACAGCGTAGAGGGTTTTTGCTTAGGTATTTCTGCGGATTTCTTCAAGGTTTCCTCGCTCAATGTCAAAGCAGATACATGCACAAACTAAAAGTTTGTGCTACAAGACGAATCGGGTTTCCTCTTTTAATCTATTCCAACGGGCTACAGAATTTATCGGAAAAAGAAGGAGGCGAGGAACAGGACGTTAATAACCACCAGCGCAACACGCCCAAGTCGGGTCTTCAATCGCGGAAACAAATAAATGGATGCGCCAAGAATCGCTAAGCATTCTACCACTCGAAAGACCCCTGCGTGGTGGTTTCTGTCCCAATACGAAATCGGACTTGCAAAGATAAAATCGGAGAGCGGGAAGAGGTGATGGTGTCCGTCGTCATGATGCGTCAGGAAGTCGAAAACGCAGTGAATCAGCATACTCCACGCAACGACCGTCATCCGCTCAGAACGCATCAGATAATACCCGATCCCCAAGACAATCAGAATCAACGGAACGGCGTTGAAGATATCGAAGAAGTTCTGCCACGCCTCCATGAAATACCGAAAACCCCACATTTCACGTTGAGAGGTTTGGAAGATGAAGGTCTCCACGGCGAAAAAGATAAATATCGGGATGTCGGGTATCACGGCACCGAGGAAGGCGTAAGAGTGGAGGTACGGCTTCCCGCGTTTTGAGAGGAGGGCGATGTTGAGGATGGCGTGCGATTGGGTGGTCATTAGTTTTTGGCTGTTGGCTATCGGTTACCAGACTTAAAAGAGCAGTTGTCAGTCAAAGAGTGACCCTAATCTTGGTTCAGATAGTTGTTATCTCGCAAACTAACAGTTTGCGGTACAAAAATGCACTAACTGCTGACGGCTGAAAGTGGAGCGTAGCGGAACGCCCTGACTGCTGACGGCTGATTCACAGATGCCAGATTTCGCTTTTGAATTCAGGGAACAGGGAATTGAGTAGCACAGCAGCCGCAGTGTCCTTCGTCCAGCAATCCACGAAATTAGCAGTCAATTCCTCTATCCGACACCGTCCACAGAGTAGATGCAAGAAGGTGAGATCCGGGAACACCGCATCACCGTCTTCGATATCCTCTGGTGTCCAATCCGTGAGTTTCGTGATGCGTCCGCGCTCGAATGTGAAGTGGATGCCGCTGCGATAGAAACTCATCTTGAGTTCCCCTGTGTATCCCTCTGCAACAGTGCCGATAAGATGTTTTTCAAGTGCGGGTTGGATATGCCGTAGAAACGCCATCAAGTTCGGGATTCGGATGTACCACGAGTAGGGTAAGTCCTTACGAACAATAGATTTAGGCAGGACACTATAAAACAGATGCTCACGTCCGAGCATGAATTGGATGCCCGCTGCCGCTGAAACCTTACTCTCGACAACTATCGGTGTCGCCTTCGCCTTCTTCCAGAGTTCCCGTAGTAGCGATGGCATGAGATGTAAATACCCGACACCGGGTTTCAGTTCCATTCGTATGACCATGAAATTAGCGTCGGTGTCCTTGCCCTCGCCCCACCCGTCGTAGCACCACTGTAGATGTTGCACGTATCCGAGTCGTGTCCCTTCCATATCTTCGATGAGTAGCCACTCCATCCGGGCACCACTGTCTGGAGAACGCCCGTTGAATTCATATTCCCAGAGTTCGGGACTTCGCGGACACGCAAAAACCTGAGATTCAATCGAGCGTGCGTAGAGGTCTTGAATGAAGGCGTTGTCCGCGTCCGTCCGCGGTCGGAGGCGACACGTCTCTGTTTCACCGTCTTTTAAAGCTGGGATGTGTATCCCATCGATGACCAGCTCGGCTTCCATGTCAAGCGTCATCTCATATCCAAACATTCGATAGTACCAGGGTATCCCCGTGATGCCCAGCATCATCTCACCGCGCGCCTCGCTTAAGGCGTGAATCACCTCAAACTGCTTTCGGACGAGTCCGCGTCTCCGGTATTCAGGTTCAGTTGCGACGAATTCGGGTTGCCCGAACGCGAATGGAATGCCGCTGTAGGTCCAGGTCTGTGAAATGAGACACATTGATGAGACAATTTTTCCGGTTGTGGTGTCTTCAACGACAGTGAAATCACTTGCCTTGCAAGTTGGATGGTTCCCTGACATTAGGTCTCGTACGTTCGGACCGGCATCGGCGGCTTCGTGGAGTCGTACATTGAATTCAGTGAGTGCCTCTGTATCGTTTGGTGTGGCGAATCGGAGTATTAGGTTATCACCGAGGTCTCTCGGCATTTCTGAGAGAATATTCTTTTTCGGCATTTGCATTTCCTTATCGTATAATGTCAAGATGGATTGTATCACAGAATTTGTATTGCGTCAAATGGAATTGGCTAATCGCGGTTCGCTATTGGCAATTCGCGGTTTGCGGTTCGCGATTCGCAAAAAAGCGATGAAGACTTTAGGGAATGTTGGTATAATACTCCAACCATGAAGATTACACCGCGTCCCGCGCTCTACTTTCTCATCCCATACCTTCTCGGCATCGTTGCTGGGAGCTGGACATCCATTCCGTTTCTGTGGCTTTGGCTTTCTGTTCTACTCAGTTTTATCGGGGGCATTGCGACGAGAAATCGGAGGCGTTATCTCGCTTACGGACTGCTCCATCTCGCTGTCTTCGCAGGCGGTATGCTACGTCTGGACATCGCTGCCGTCTCACCCGTCCCCGATCACTTTTACGACGCACCCGTCAGTTTTTCAGGCGTTACCACCTATCAACCCGACCGCGGCACGGAATGGGAAGAGTGTTATGCCGTCGGTGAACTCCAACGCTTATCGGAGCCATCGCAGCACGTGAAGGCGAAGTTTCTCATCAAGTTTCAAGACGCAATCCCGCTGCGTTACGGCAAACAGATAACGCTCACAGGTGTTCTTCAAGAACCGCAAGGCAAACGGAATCCGGGCGGTTTCGATTACAAGGCACACCTTGCAAGGCAGAACGTCATCGGCATCGTCGAGGCCATAGGACTTCTGCGGATTGGCGAACAACGTGGATTCCCACCCTTACGTTGGATAGAGGCACTCCGTATTCGGACAGAACGCCTGATTGATACCACCTATACAGAAACCTTATTGCACGCCCAACTCGTCAAAGGTATCTTACTCGGCAAACGGAGCGAGGTGCCTTCCGAGACGTTGGACACTTTCCGAAATAGCGGCACTTTCCACGTCCTCGCCGTCTCCGGTCTCCACGTTGGGCTCATAGCGGCGTTCTGCTACCTCGGCTTTTCAGGTCTCCGACTCCAACAAAAGATTGTCTGCCTCCTAACGATTATCGCCGTGCTAATTTATGCGTGTCTCGTTGGGTTTCGTCCGTCCGTCTTTCGTGCGGCCTTGATGGCAACCCTGTTCCTATTTGCCGCACTCATCGACCGAGATGCCGATATATTCAACCTATTAGCGTTCGCTGCACTCGTGCTGCTCCTCTTGAACCCGTATCAGTTGTGGGATGTCGGATTCCAACTCTCGTTTGTTGCCGTTGCTGCCATCGTCTATCTCGTTCCGAAGATGGAGAAACCGTTGCGACACCTCTGGGGAGACACAGAGGCATCACCCGAAGAAGACCCAGCGATCCTGACGAAGTTTCGGCGGACCACGGTTAAATGGTTTATCTTGTCTTACCTTGTGACGCTCGCTGCACAAATCGGAACAGCACCCCTGATCGCCTACCACTTTTTTCGGACGTATCCCTTGGGCATGATTGTCGGTCCCTTTGCCGTCGGACTCGTGTCGCTCATTGTTGCGATGGGGATGGGGTTAGTCTGTATCGGTTTTACGTGGCTTCCACTGGCGAAGTTCTTCTCCGTACTCAATCACGCTATTATCTCTATCTTCTTATTGCTCATCTGGACATTTGGTCAGACATGGGGAGTTGTGAAACTCACACCACCGACGTTCGGCGGTTTCGTTCTCTACATCGCAGTCTGTCTGGGTATCACACACTGGCGATGGGTTCGTAGGCAGTGGAGAGCTGCAAGTCTCATTGGGCTATCGGTCGTGGCAATCTGGGTTTGGGACGCTGCATTTCACGAAAAGGGTCGGCTTCTGGAAGTCGTGACCCTTGATGTCGGGCAAGGCGATGCTGCTATCGTCCGGTTCCCTGACAATCGGACAATGCTCATAGACGGCGGCATCCGGCGGACGTATTACGATGAAAAGAAGATGGAGATGGTTGACTACGACGTGGGTGAACGGATTATTGAACCCTATCTCGACTTTTACGGGATTCGGAAGCTCGACATGGTGGTACTGACCCATCCAGACCTCGACCACGGCGGTGGACTTGGCTATATTTTGGAGAACTTTCAAGTCTCACGAGTTCTTGGTATACCGGATATGCCACGCTATTTCCAAACCGACCAGCGACTCCAAGCAATTGCCGAAGCACGCGATATTCCTTATGCGTTTCCGTATGCTGGAGAGATTCCCCTAACGCCGACAGCCACGCTGAACTTACTGCATCCGATTGACGCTGCGTCCACGAACCTATTGGACGAAGACAAAAACGACGACTCCCTCGTCATCAAACTCTCCTACGGCGAGGTGGATGTGCTCTTTACAGGAGACATCGGCAAAGATGCTGAGGCTCGGCTCGTTGCTTCTGGACAAGACCTCCGCGCAGAGATTCTGAAGGTACCCCATCACGGAAGCCGCACCTCAAGCAGCGCACCATTTTTAGACGCAGTTCGACCGCGTTGCGCTATTTTCTCGCTTGGTAAGGGAAATCGGTATCAGTTTCCGCACCCTGAAGTCGTGGCGCGGTATGCAGCGCGCGAGTGCCGACTCTGGCGGACGGACGCATCTGCAGCGATCACCCTTCGCACTGATGGGACACGGTGTTGGATTGAAGGTTTAGCGATCAGCAATTAGCGATTAGCGATTAGCAAAGACGCAAGCGTGACGGAAGGTCTTTTTTTCTTTGATGACTGCTATCCGCTGAAAGTGGAGCGCAGCGGAACGCCCTGACGGCTAACTGCTAATTGCTATACGGAGTGCCTCCTGATTCATCGCATCCACAAAAGCGGTGTTGATGTCTGATAGCGGATACGTTTTTCCGATGAGTTCTCCGAACGGGTAGCGTGTCCGGTTTGTTTCTATAAAGTTGAGTGCGGTGCCAAGTGCCGTGGGATCATAGTTATGAATCCCTCGGAGGGTTATACACTTTGTGACGAGTTGATGGGCATCAACGGAGATATTCGCATTTGGATAAACGTACCCGAGTGTCACGCAACGTCCACCAATACCCAACCACGTAATCAGATTTGGAATTCCGCTTGTAATACCACTAACCTCTACGCCGAGATCAGCCCCACGTCCGTCTGTAAGTGCTTTCAACGCTTCATCAATCTCCGAGACAGATGCTTTGTCCGGGTTGAAGGTATGTGTGGCTCCAAAACGTTTGGCAATGGCTAAACGTTCTTTGTTGATGTCTACAACAGCAACGTTCTCGTATCCGTTTTCACGTAGGTAGCACACGGCGTAGATACCCAACATACCGGATCCATGGACGACAGCAGTTTCACGGTGTTGCATACCGATAACTTCTAAACCGTTTACGACAGTCGTCAGTGCGCAGTTGATAGGAACAGCCTCCTGATCTGTCACGGCATCGGGAATGTGATAGATGGCTGTCCCCGGACGGAGTAGGATATGTGTCGCGAATCCACCTGATAGCGCGGAATCGCCTTCATTACGCGCATGTCCATATTTGAACATCGTTTCGCACTTCTGTGGAAGCTTCCGGCTAACACAATAATCACACGTTCCACAGGCGGTAATCATGCTCCACGTAACCCTGTCCCCTTCACGTAATGTTTCTCCGATTGCAGAACGGAGACGCGTCGGTGCTGCAACCGTTCCGATAATCTCGTGTCCGAGGACACACGGTGTCTCTGCCCCGCGCCGGCCTGATACAGTGTGGAGATCGGAACCGCAGATGGTTGCGAGTGAAACGCGGACGAGAACATCGTTTGGCGTAACGGCGACAGGCATCTCGCAGACCTCAAAAGGCGTGCCTACCCCGTGAAAATGTGAAATCTGTGCGGATATTTGCATCGTGTTTCTATTCCTTTATTGGCTATCGGCTGTCGGCTATCAGCAAAGGGGGTGTTTTTAAAGTAGCGTCCTCTGGCTGACTACTAACGACTGACGGCTGAGAGGGTTGCGTAGCAACCCCCGGTTCATGCCATAAGGCATGAATACCGTTGATTTCTGACGGCTGATGGCTAATTGCTACATTTAATTTGACAAACAAGGGTATGTCTCGTATCATATAATATTATTATACACCATTTGAAAAAATATAGAGGACATAACTCAAAGATATGAACAGAACTGCCGAAGTTCTTATTGAAGCTTTACCTTATATCCGTCGGTTTTATGACCGGCGGATTGTTATCAAATATGGCGGCGCAGCGATGGAGGATGAGGCACTTATCCACTCCGTCATGCAGGACATCGTTTTGATGAAATACGTCGGCATCCGTCCAATTATCGTTCACGGTGGAGGACCTCGAATCACGGCGTGGATGGATAAGGTCGGAAAAGTTCCCGAATTCGTGCAGGGACTGCGTGTAACCGATGCGGAAACCGTTGAAATCGCTGAGATGGTACTCGGATCCATCAACAAAGAAATCGTTTCACGTATCAATCAACACGGTGGAAAGTCGATTGGACTCTCTGGAAAAGACGCAAACCTGATTCTTGCGGAGAAACAACAGACTCAGATAACGGATGAAAACGGACAGCAGACGGATGTTGATTTAGGATACGTAGGTAAGATTATCGGGGTCAACACCGAAGCAATCACCGCGCTTGACAAAGCCGATTATATCCCTGTCATCACGCCGATTGGGGTCGGTGTTGATGGACAGACCTATAACATTAACGCCGATACAATGGCGGGTGAGGTTGCATCCGCATTTCAAGCGGAAAAATTGATTGTCTTGACGGATACGCGCGGCATTCTCCGAGACCTATCGGATACTGAGTCGTTGATTTCGACGATTCATATCAGAGAGGTAGATCAATTCGTTGAGGAGGGTTTGATCGCAGGCGGTATGCTCCCGAAAGTAGAGGCGTGTACAACGGCACTCATGGGTGGTGTCTACAAGACGCATATCATTGATGGAAGAATCCAGCACTCTTTGCTCCTTGAAGTTTTCACGGAGGGTGGTATTGGAACCGAGATTGTTAGATAAGCGAGGGAAAAAGATGGCAGAACGCAAAAAAATTGCTGCAATCATCACGACCTATTTCCAGCATTCGCACGGAGATGTGATTGCTACCAAATACATGAAGGGTTTCCCGACGGATATAGGACATCTGACACCTCGCGTCGACTTGGTGTCCATCTATCTCGATCAGGTAGATGACCGGGACATCGGGGTCGGTTTGGCAGCCGAACACAACGTCCCCATCTATCCGAGCATTCGGCAAGCATTGACGCTTGGTGGCAACGAACTATCTGTCGACGGTGTGATATTGATTGGCGAACACGGCGATTATCCGTATAACGAATTTGAGCAGCACATGTATCCCCGTCGGTATATGTTCGAGCAAATTTGCGGGGTGTTTGCGTCGAGTGGTAGGTCGGTACCTGTCTTTTGCGATAAACACCTCGCCTACAATTGGGACGATGCGCTGTGGATGTATAATCGTGCGAACGCCCTAAATGTGCCGTTCATGGCGGGTTCTTCGCTTCCGCTCTCTTGGCGGAAACCCTTTTTGGAACACGACCTTGACACAGCACTGGCATCGGCTGTCGGTATCGGCTATGGCGGCGTGGAGTCCTACGGATTTCATGCGTTGGAGACGTTGCAATGTATGATTGAACGTCGGCAAGGGGGCGAGTCCGGGGTTGTCGCGATTCAATGTCTGGAAGGGGATGCCGTCTGGGAAGCCGGTCAGGCGGGAAAATGGTCGCTTGAATTAGCCGAAGCCGCATGCGCACAGATTGAGAATCGTCCCGACAGGACATTTATAGACGGATGTCCGAACCCGACTGCGTTTCTACTGGAGCATCGTGACGGATTTCGTTCTGCAGTGCTGATGCTGAACGCTTACGTCTCTGACTTCGCTTACGCGGCGAAAGCGGATGATACCCACTACGCCACGGAGTTCTACCTACAGAACGGTCCACCGCACGCGCATTTTAGTTATTTGAGTCTTAATATTGAGGAGATGTTCGTTACGGGGAAACCGCAATATCCTGTGGAACGGACGCTTCTTGTGACGGGTGTCCTTGACGCGCTTATGCACTCGCGAGCCGAAGGACATGTCCGAATTGAGACCCCACACCTATCAGACATCGCGTATCGCTCCTACCCAAAGATGCCTATCCGACCCACGGCACCCCGACCTGAAGGTGCGACGTTAAAGGCATAGCCTTACGGTGTATTTTCCAGAATTGGAGTGGTGTTTATCGAGACCCGCTACGGATATGCAACCCAAAGAGGTAGGCAAAGAGTAAGACTCCCGTTACAGCACCGAATCCGATTTTGACAGCGGGGGATAGATTGGAAGGCGAAACGAAACCTTCAATAACCCCAGCAATCACGAGCAGCGCAACGCACCCACCCAGCAGATGGATCGCCGTTTTCGCTGCATCCGTTAAAGTTCGTTTCCGCGTCCAAAGCGATGGCGCGATGAGCGAATACCCTAACTTCAACCCGGCACCCCCGGCAATGAAAATTGTTGTGAGTTCAATATAGCCGTGTGGCGATACGAACGACCAGAGCACAAGTGCAATCCCACTGGCGTGGCATAGTCCAGCAATTCCGCCAATCAGGATTCCGTTGACGACCAAAATGTAGACGCTTCCTACCATGAATATGATGCCACCCGCAAAGGCAAAGAAGGCGACTCGGATGTTATTCGTCATCACAAAAGAGGCAAACAGGTTCCGATTTTCTGCGGATGTATTGTTCCACGCGTTATCCTCTAACTCCTTGATGTGAGATACAACGTGCTCTGGGACGATCCGTTCTCCAAGTGTGGGGATAGTCAAAGCGATCCAATACGCTACCCCAAATGCGATGGCAAACAACAAGAATGAGATTCCAATGAAACTGAGATTCTCTCGGAACACGCTCGGAAAACCGAAGCGAAGGAAATCCCAAAGCGTCCCACGTTTGAAAGGGGAGGTCTGGTAGATTGTGGCGTGTGCGCGTGAGGCGAGGGCGTTCAGATATGGAACGCACCGGTCTTGTGGGAAGTCACGCCTCGCTACGGCTAAATCAGACGTAACGCGTCGGTATAGATAGCCGAGCCGGTTGAGTTGACTCGCATTGGCATCTTGTGAACGGTTTAACAATGCCTCGAGTTCACGCCAAGTCTGCTGTTTTTGGGAGATGAATTCTGTAGGGGTCATAGGTTGTGGGTTATAAGTTATAAGTTATAAGTTATAAGTTAAGAAGTTTCTTTTAACAACCTGCCTATACCTAATCATTATTAAACACTGTTTTGTCTCAAAAATCAAATTGAATTATATGAACGTCCTCAGTTTTTGTAGCACAAACTTTTAGTTTGTGTATCTGGCGAGGTTGGGAAACCTCGCCAG
>JAPPII010000035.1:0-69407 GCA_028820845.1 Candidatus Poribacteria bacterium | reverse complement strand
CAGGACAGCCATGAAAGCCCTCAGTTTTTGTAGCACAAACTTTTAGTTTGTGTCCCGTAGGTATAACCCTTTAGCAGGACAGCCATGAAAGCCCTCAGTTTTTGTAGCACAAACTTTTAGTTTGTGTCCTATAGGTATAACCCTTCAAAGGAACACGCTCCAATAAATGCATGAACAGTTATCGGTAGAAACACCGGAACAGATTGATATTAACTTCCAGAAAGCAGGGATTGGGTCGCGCTTTTATGCGGCACTCATTGATACCCTGTTGCTCACGCTGATTTCACTGGTCGGCTATTATGTCAACAGGCGTTTTGTCTCGGAACTTGGGGATGTACTGGGAAATTGGCTCGGTGCCCTCGGTGGTATCGTCGTCTTCGCCATCTTCTGGGGCTACTATATGGTCTTAGAGGTTACCACAAACGGTCAGTCTATCGGAAAGCGGGCACTCGGATTGCGGGTTATCAAAGAAGGCGGTTACCCGATCGGTTTCTCGGACGCCGCGATTAGGAATCTGGTCCGGATTGTCGATTTTCTCCCCTTCTGTTATGGGGTCGGTCTCTTTTCTATGCTGATAAACAGAGATTGGCGACGGTTGGGGGACCTTGCTGCTGGCACCCTTGTCATTAAAACGGCGCGTACAGATATGACACTCACCGATACGAATTCACAAACAGATAACACTCCCGTTAGTGCTGCATCGCAAGAATTTATCTACGCTGCTTGGATACAACCATCTGAGGTTACAGAGACTGAAGTGGATGTCATACGTGAGTATCTCGTCCGTCGGCAGAAACTCTCCGGGATCCGCCGCTCGGAACTCGCACGTACTATAGCGAGTCCTATCGTCGAAAGGATGGGCGGTCGTGGCTCTATTAATTATGATAAATTTTTAGAGGAAGTTTATGCCCTTAAAATGTCGGAAAAGACCTAATGTTCTGTCAACTTTCAAATGATGGTGAAACCCCAGTTCGTAGTAGTGCGATTTATCGCACGTCAGAAACGGGCAATGAATGGTTTCCCTACTACGAACTACCTGTCAGTTTAGATGTGACAGACTACTAAGAGGTTAAGAGAAAATACAGATGGCTAACCGAGCGGATTCAGCGCAAGCGAAGAACGATGTAGGAATTGATTCGCTGGACGATAGTGAGCATAAACTTCCGAAACTACGGGAAATGGGGTTTGGCGAGATCCTTGATATAACATTTAGCCTCTATCGAACGTATTTCCGTTCATTTCTGACCATAGCGTCTGTCTATTTCTTTCTGATGCTCATTTCAGTTTCAATCGTTTTCCTTGACGATTCGGTGGGACGAATCGAAAAAATAATAATCTGGACCGCCACTATTGTTACGATCATTGGCGTTTCTACTTTTGTGGTCAGTGGTCTTGTCCTTGCAACTACCAGTGCCTATTTGGAGAGGAAAATCAAAATCAGTGCTGTACTAAAGCACGGGAAACATCGATTTTTTCCATGTTTTTTCAGCTCGCTTTTATTTGCTGCGCTCGCAATTTTCTTGGTATTTTTATTTTCTTAGGACTTACGCACTCCCCTGGTAGGTGCGGTTTCCAACCGCACCGAACCCTGTTAGAAAGTGCCTTCACCATATCAAAATAGGCGTTCTGACCCAATTTTGCGTAAGTCCTGTTTC
This sequence comes from Candidatus Poribacteria bacterium, assembly GCA_028820845.1. Classification (NCBI taxonomy): domain Bacteria; phylum Candidatus Poribacteria; species Candidatus Poribacteria bacterium. The sequence goes on along the minus strand of JAPPII010000035.1, from coordinate 67,752 downwards.
TATGTTGTTCGCGATGCTTTATCTGGCTCTTATAAAGGAAGATGACCTACCTTATATGGTTCCTGGCGGATTTGTGTTGCTAATTGGGACGTTGGTCATAGGTTGGTTTGGCACCCTTTGGAGTTTCTACATTCCTACAATTTTGGTTGAAGGAAAATCGGTGCGAGCTGGCTTGAGACGCAGTCGTAATTTAATCCGTGGCACATGGTGGCGCACTGGTGGTATGGTCCTCTCTATTTTCCTATTATCTTTTACTATTAGTTTCATACTCCGCGCGAGTTTCGGATTCCTATTAAATTTAGGAGAACTTGCTGATGAAACATTTATACACACGATTGAAATGGCACTCTGGGATCTACCTGTAACGCGACGCGGATTGAGTTTCTCAAAGGCACTGATATATGTTATCAATTTAGGTGCGGATACCTTCACAATGCCGATCTGGGTGATTGGTGGCACGCTCCTCTACTTCGATCAACGGATTCGGAAGGAGGGATTTGACCTTGAGGTGATGGCGGCATATCAAGGAAAGGAGAAAAATGACGGATATAGTAGAAAACACGAATACTACTAATGCACCTTCGGGCACCCAAGCAGATGTTGTAGATTTGTAGGAGTGAGTGTTTTTGCTTGGAGTCTTTGCGAATCAACACGGAATGCGCGTGTGGCATTCCGTGGGGTATTTCTGCGGATTTCTTCGCGCTCGCGACTTTCCGATGCAAATGGAGAAAAAATCCTAAAATTAAATAACTCTGGCGTGAAAATGGGTTAACATTGCGTTTAATTTGGTTTTTTTATACAATGACACTGTTTTAAAAATAGGCTGCGTCTTACAGCGTTCGTATAGGAATTGAACACGACAACATCGGGAGGTACATTTCGATGAAGATTTTAACCATAAGTCTACTGTCAGTCTGTTTAATCGTGGTATTAGCAACCCTTGGAGAAGCCGTCCGAGAGGACGAATTGGCACTCTATCTCTCCTTTGATGAAGGGAAAGGTGATACAGCCAAAGATAAGTCCAAACATGGGAATGATGCGACAATCCACAAAGGGGAGCGGGTAAAAGGTAAATATGGCAATTCAGTCGAATTGAGTGGCGAAGCGGGTGGCTGGATTGAGGTGCCAGATTCCCCCTCTTTGGATATTACGGATGAAATCACCTTGATGTGTTGGGTATATCCAACTGAGTTCACAGCTGAGTGGTTCCGTATTATTGTGAAGACCTGGGCAGGTGATACCGCGCCGTGGATGGTCTATGGGTTCTATGAGTTTGGCGGGAATAATGGAAAGACGGGTTTTATCATCTCTGTTGATAAGGGGACAGAGAAGCGGATAGGCGATGCAGCGACTTCCAATTTGCCACCGGAGGAGTGGACGCATGTAACCGCCACTTACGATGGGAGCAGGATGGTCCTTTACTATGACGGTGAAGTAGAAGTCGATGGGAACGCGAAAGGTAAGATTGACACAAACGACGTTCCTGTGTCGATTGGACGCAACAGTGAAGGGAATCGGGAGCATTACATTGGACGCGTTGATGAGGTGGCAATCTGGAGCGTCGCGCTTGATCAGGATGAAGTCCAACAGGCGATGGATCGGGTCTATGATGTCGAGCCAGATGGTAAATTACCCACAAGATGGGGTGCGATGAAAGACACGTATTTTAGAGAACCTAAGTCGTTTACCCCGCGAGAGCGTTGGCAGTAAGCACTACCCCAGAATTAAAGAAATGAAGATGGGCATCGCGAATGTGAGTTTGATATTGACTGTCCCTGTTATAGAATTCTTTGGGAACGTTGTAGCACAAACTGTTAGTTTGTGGCGTGCTAAGTGAAACTCAGAGGTATCGCAAACTGACAGTTTGCGGTACAAGTCTTCTTCATCGAACTCACGTTAGCGCAGGAGTCGTTCAAGCATTTTATGAGCGTTTTCATTTTATGGGATGCCCGTTCTTCCCATTTTAATCTGCCTCTCCATCGTTGTAGGAGGGATTTCCGAGTCCCGGTTCTTACTGACCGCTGATTGCTGATGGCTGACCGCTACTATATCACATACGGCTCAGGGTTCCGCTCGATCTCTTCCAGAAGCGTATCCACATAATCCTTAATCCGAAACAGCCGACACATCGCGTCTCCGACCATTCCTTGTTTTAACCTGCCAACTTCATCCCAAAACGCGCCAAGTTCTGAACGCCTCAGTCGTATATATTCGGCTTCAGTGTCTTCAGTACGGCGTTTGTTCCAATGAATCACCTCAACGAGATGTGCATAAGTTGATGACTCGTAATCGACACCGAGCATGAGGAGTTTGGCGTTTGTTTTGTAGGCGCGGAACATCGGTGAGTGTGTGCCATAGGTTTTTCCCCATGGCGGTTGATCCCACGGGGATTCATAGCCTTCACGTAGGAGATGGTCTCCGACGAATGCCTTCGCGCCTTTCCCGCGCGCCGCAATGGCGTGGGAATAATGGTCGGAGCGATAGGTCCCCGACAGCTGCCGAAAAAACTCCGTCAGCCATCCGACTGTAGACGGGGTCCTCTTAATATTCCACGACGTTACCCGCTCTTCCCGACTCGGTAAAAGACTGAACGAAGGCATCAGAATTAACCCGTTCCGCCCGACAGCTGCTTCTAAGGCAGCAATAACCGTACCCGCCCCACCTTCAACAGGTCCGAGACTCTTAAAGGATGAGTGGATAAAGAGGGTATCCCCTTTTTTGATGCCGAGATTGGTAAAATCTTGGGTAAGTTTTTCGTAGGTGTAAGGCATTTTCTATTACTGAGTTGGGTTTCGCTTTCAGCTCAACCCAACCTACGGACTAAACGGTCGTTATACGTTCGCAACAATTCGACAACTTTATCCTTGTCTGCCCTTCGCATCCGTTGTGCGACTTGGAGTGGGGTCAAACCTTTTCGGTTCTTAAGGTTCGGATCTGCCCCATTGATGAGCAACGCTTCCAACGCTATCCGCTGTTTCTCACCGCTTTTTATTGTCGAACGGATCGCATCAAACAGCGGCGTTTCGCCGTTATTGTCCGTGGCATCAACCGTCGCCCCTTTTTCAAGGAGCAGATTAATAACTTTGGAAAAACCTGCTTTCGCGGCGTAATGCAGGGCCGTTTTCCCTTTGTAATTCCGAACATCGATATCAGCACCGAGATCTAAAAGCTCCTGGACTTTGTCTGGGTGTTCCCGATTGTCGCCGCGACAGGCATAAACAAGAGGTGGCCAGCCCCCTGTTCCCATTGCGTTTATATCTTTCGGCGGGATTCCATAACGTTTGAACAGCACACTTATTTCCGAACCGTCGTCCAAGATACGCGGTGCCTTGCTCGGATCCGCACCATTTTCAAGCAACAGTTTGGCGATCTCCACTCGTTCATCGGATGCGGCATAATCCAGAAAGCGTTCACTATACTGCTTGATGACTGCACCCCGCGAGATGAGCAACGCAACAATTGCAGGGTCTTTGCTCCTGATGGCATAGCAGAGCGGGGTTGCCCATGCCATTTCCCTATGTTCAAAGGTGTGTGGTTGCCCGGCAGGTAGCATTACCGCCTGAAGGTATCCTCTGTTGACCAGGCTTGGGTTGTTATCAAGGTGGGAACGAACGGCGTCGTAGTCTCCGAGGTAGGCAGCGGTGTGAATGTCAATTGTCGCGCCCTGCTGAAGCAAAAACTCAGCAACGTTGTCACGTCCTTCATATCGCGCCACACAATAGGGCGATATTTCAATCCTGTGCTGAATATGATAACAACCCGGCAAACTTATATCGGCACCGCGTTCAAGCAGAAATTCGACCATCTCCAATTTCCCACGATACGCTGCCTCCCAGAGCATCGTCCGACCGTGCGAACCGACGGTATAAATCCAAGCCGGGTTATCGTCAAGCAGGTAGCGCACGGTCTCAAGGTCACCGCGTCCTGCCGCTGCGACTACGATTTTAAGAAAGTCGCTCTGGTTTCCGGTGAGTTGAACGTTTGGCATTTATCTTCCTCACTCAATTCTCTTCCACGACGTAGGGTCGCCTCCCGATAGACGGCGGCAAAAGCATCCGTTTCTGTTGTTCGGTTAACGCACCATATTTGCTGAGATCGTGGTATTCCCCCGACCACGCCGAGTGTCCCGGACTGTACTTATAGAGCAGTGAGCGGCGTTGATGCTTTGCTGTCCACGGCATCGTTCCGTGAACGAGTGCTTCGGTGAAGAAGAGCACATCACCCGCTTCGACAGGCGGTTGCACGACGTAGTGCGCCGGACGCTCAAAATTCCGTACATCTGAAGGCAATTCCCGCAAGAAATTGCTTTTATGACTGCCCGGAATACAGGCAAATCCACCCGCACCTTCTGGGGCATCTGCTAAATTGTACGTCATCACAGACAATCCATTCCGCATGATACCGTCGCGGTATTTGTACCAGTGATCCGCCTCAGGCCCACCAGGTCCACCCCCATCTTCACCGCCGTGCAGTCTACCGCCTTGTTGTCCCTCATCCATGAAGATAGCGTAGTCGTGGTCTAAACGGACGTGTGGACCCAATAATTCGAGGAGATAGGGGAGAATTTTCGGATGGTCAATCAGACTCTTAAAGGGTTCACCCCAAAGACTCGACACTCTATTGCCGTGTCCTCTCAAGTTATCGCTGGATTCTCTATCGATAATCTCATTCATCTCAGCGACTTCATCGTTCGTCAAGACGTTCTTTATAACGAAGTAGCCCTGAAGGTCTACTTGGAATTTTTCTTCACCTGTCATAGTCAAAGCTCCTTACTGGTTTTGTATAACAATGAAAAAAAAATAATATGGAATTGACGGGCAATAATGCACTTCGCATTTGGGCGAGTACGCCGCAGAATTGCCCTACTACAAGCAGTCCTGTTCGTAGTAGTGCGATTTATCGCACGTTCAGAAAGCAGTCCTGTTCGTAGTAGTGCGATTTATCGCACGTTCAGAGGTTCCCCAATTCAGTTTTTAATCTTCATGCAATCTTGCCGAATTTCTTCACTCCGAATCAACGACTGGTGGTCGTCTGCCAATCGATGGCGGCATCAGCATCCGTTTCTGCTGCTCCGTTAATCCGTCATATTTACTGATGTCGTAGTAATTCCCTGACCACGCCGAGTGTCCCGGACTGTATTTATAGAGCAACGAACGGCGTTCGTGATCCGCTGTCCACGGCATTGTCCCGTGAATGAGTGCCTCGGTGAAAAACAGCACGTCTCCGGCTTCGACAGGCGGCTGCGCAACGTAGTGAGCAGGACGCTCGAACCTTCGCACCTCTTTCGGGATTTCTGGTGCAAAGTTGCTCTTATGGCTTCCGGGAATACAAGCGAACCCTCCCGCACCCGCCGGTCCATCTGCCAGATTATACGTCATCACAGACAATCCGTTCCGTATATGTCCGTCTCGGTATTTGTACCAGTGGTCCCCGACGTGTCCACCCGCACGTCCACCGTCCTCACCGCCGTGCAGTCCGCCGCGTCCCTGTCCTTTTTCCATGAAGATGGCATAATCGTGATCCAGACGCACATGATGCCCCATCAGTTCAATGAGATACGGCAGGATTTTCGGATGGTCAATCAACCGCTTGAACGGCTCACCCCAAAGACTCGGCGGTCCCTGGCGGTCTCCGCTATCAATAATCTCGTTCATCTCAGCGACTTCATCGTCCGTCAGGACGTTCTTTATAACGAGGTAGCCCTCAAGGTCTACTTTGAATTTCTCTTCACCTGTCATTTGTAGGAACTCCTTTGTTTGGCTATCAGCAGTCAGGGCGTTTCGCTCCGCTCCACTCTCAGCAGTCAGTTACTTTTAAGAGTAGTTTTGCTTTCAAAATTCTGCGACTCCCTACTGACCGCTGAAAGGGTTTCGTAGAAACCCGCCCTGACAGCCGACCGCTATTTTACCACTTCAAAATCGAAACCCTCAAGCACATCGCCGTTCACCTCAAGTTCAAAACGGTGCCATCCCAGACACGCTTTTCCGTCGCTATATTGTTTGAGAGAAGGCAGCGGAAACAGAGACTTCTCGTAATCCACACGCTGTCTCGGTTTCAACTTCCGTTGACTCAGGCGATACCGTTTGCGCGTGATGTGCCCCGATGGACGTTTGTAAGCAACAGCGTAGTAAGTCAGAATCGTCTGGTCTGCATCAGATTCACTCTGCAAGCTGAACGAAAAACGAAAAGGTTCATTGATCGGTAGCGTCCGACGTTCAGGTATCAGTTCGATAAGCGTGATGTCTGCCTTCCCCAATTTCGGCACCGCACCCAGACCCAGTAACTTAAACGCCCGTTCATCTCCAATCTTCACCTGATATTTTAAGGCGCGCCGGAGAATCTTTTTCGTCTCTGCGCGTCCATCCTGACCCCACCGTTCCAACGTAGTGTAGCCCGCCTCTGGATAGTCCTTAACGATGTCGCGCATATCCGTCCCGACCTGCTCCCGCACACGCCCATCCGGGTCGTCTTTGAGTGTCTCCAGCAGTGCTAAGATAGGTCGCGGGTTTTGAATATAGGGTCTAAGCCATTTCTGCCACGTCCCCCGTGTACACAGCGACGCAGCGACAAACAGACGGAGGTTGGCGTTGTCGTCCTGCACCCACTCACCAAAGCGTTCAAAACACCGATTCGGGTCTTCGATAATAAACGCTCGGATGTCCACACCGCGCGTACACCGATGTTTTGCGAGTGTCTCGAAAGCGTCTAGAGAAGCGTCAAAATCCTCGAGCCCGTATAGACTGATAAAGTACGAAACCGGTCGTAGACTCGTCTCAACCTCAGCAGTCGGATGCCGTCTCAGTTCTGATGGAGCTTCAATCTCGACGTAATTCATCAAGATAGCGAGAGCCTCCGAGTAGTCTTGAGGCAGATAATCCCGCAACACGCGACCGATGGCTTTCGTCACGTTGTAAATCGTCTGGCCTTCCATCTCTATCCGCACATCCGCAACGAAAATATCCACGTCAAATTCGGGATAGAGACGCTGAAGTTTTTGCCCGATGACCAGGCCGTCTTGTGTCAGATCGAAAAGTGTACGCTGTTCTCTCATCTTTGACAGACTCCCTCTGTTTGTGTGCAAATGATAGCATATCTGATAGCGGATGTCAACGGGGAATTGGGAAGATCTGTCGCCTCGATTGTTCCCAGACGGTTTGTATTCCCATTTATTGATTTTCCATCGTATAGTAGTCTGTCCACCTTTGAATTGTAGGTGAATTCGTTTGTAGTAGTGCGATTTATCGCACGTCAGGAACGGGCAATGAATGGTTTCCCTACTACAAACTGTCTCTCAGTTTAGATGTGACAGAACACTAGGAGGACGGCAATTGCCCCCGGTTTTACCTTTCCCAATTATCGGGAAATGAGTATCGTTATGCGATGAGGTTCGGTTCCGAGAGGCTTTATCGGGGCACCGTGCCCATCTCGTAGCGTGAGTGGATGGTGCATGAGTATATCTTGCATCCCGTCCTTGTTGAGGTCTACCAGCCAGGTGTATTCCTCGTCGTTAGGCATAGCAACCCTCACCACCTGTGGCTGCTGGGCGAAGATTTCAGGTCCTGGCACACCGACAAAAACGACCATAATTTCGGGGTGATCTCCGATGATCAGATCTGAACGACCGTCTCCGGTTACATCTCCGATAAGCAAAGTTGTGTTGAAGGCGCGCGGATAGCTTTTTTCTCTGTTCCGGTTCTCGTGCGTCGCGCCTCGAAGCACAACGTCCAGTGGCACCCACCCCGGTTCGCGGTGACTGGGTACGCCGTCCAATGCTATCCCGCGGGTAGTGTTGGGTGTGCTGGCGTAGGCACCTTTCTCCATTTGGTAGAACTCGAGCCCGAGCCTGATATCATCACCCATAAAACCTTTGATGCGTTTCCAAAGGCTGCCCTTGAGGGACTCAATGTTGATAGTGGTAATCATTAGGTCAATCTGGCCATCGCGGTTGAAGTCGTGCCGGTCCATCCCGATCTGGATTTTTTCGTCTGACTCGAAGGCGATGTCAGCATCTTGTGCGAACACTGTGCCACCATCAGGTGTTGGTGCGCCGAAATGCACGGCGTAGCTGGAGTGCTTATTGGAAATGTCCTTGCCCGAAAGCTTGAAAATCACCAAGTCGGCGACACCATCGTTGTTCAGATCAGCCAACGCGTACAGCACCTTTCCTGTCATGTCGCCAGTGGCGAGTGGGGAAAGTTGGTCCGAGTCAAATGCCACATTGGCCATGAAGATCGTAGGCTTCGATGAAAACAGTCCGCGCTCATCTTGGAGATGGACCTTAAAGTGATCCTCGTTCCAGAACACCAGATCGTTGCGTCCATCTCGGTTGAAGTCAATCTCATGAATCCGACTCTGAGACCAAGGGTCGTATCGATATCCATCAGCTCCGAGGATCCGCTCCATCTCGGTGGAGGCACCAATTTTCACTTTCTCGGCGAATGTGCCGTCGCTCATCTGGATGCATACCCAAAAGCCATCAACATCTGGGAATACGAGGTCGTCGCGACCGTCGCCGTTCAGATCCCGAGTGATGTCTACATGGGGGATTTCACGGCTGCGCGGCGGTTCAAAGTTAGAAGGAATTGCTATGAGTGGATGCTCGGTCGCCGACGCAGGGTCAAACCAGTTCACGTGGTCGCGTCCATAGGTAATCAACCGGTCGCGTCCGTTGATATTTGCAACGTCAACGAACAATACTTCGCGACGCAGCACTGTATCAAGTTTCGGTGCCCAAGTGACATTGTTGAACGCATAAATGCGCAAACGGTGGTCATCGTTTGCGTTGATGTGCACCACGGCAAGTTCGGCGATAGGGCCCCCGAAAAGAAACCCGGTCAAAACCGACTGACGTTCCGTTATGCCAGTAACGATTTCATACCGGTCAAAGGTGAATTCCATGGAAGCAGGCATTTCTGGAGTGAGCACTTCGGATTCAACCGAGCAGCTTGACAGAAATACGCCAAACATGAGTATATGGAACAGACACTGCCAATAATGTTTTATGTCCTCGACTTCAAAAAAGAAGCGTTTGTGAACCGAATTTTGCTTTTTCATTTTTTTCTTCTTTTATGCGTTCTATAGATTTACATATCTAAGTAAGTTAACAGTGTTAATTTTTAAACAAAAAATAAAAAGATATAAGCGAATTTTGCCGGATAGCTTCAAATCTATGCTTTCAAGCCCTCAATTGTGGTATCAATGACCGTGTTAATCAGTGTATCTTTCTCAGTCCAAGGGAAATCGGGGAAGTCAATCAGGAGCAGTGTAATACCGTGAACGGCTGACCACATGACCTGACTGGTGGTTTCGATATCCACCTGCCTGAATATTTGCTGTTGAATGCATTCAGCCACCATTTCACGCAAATAATTAAACACTTTTTCGCCAATTGATCCTTCTTGAAGACCCAAGCCCTTCTGGAACTGCGGGCGAATGACAAACGTCAGTTTGTAATCCTGGGGATATTTTAGACCGAACGCGACATAGACTTGTCCACTTTTTCTCAAGGTCTCAACAGGGTCGCTTTTATCTTTTTTTAGCTCGTCAAGCGTATTCAATAGGCTCAGGAGTGTCTCCTGGCAAACGGAGTCTAAAAGATCTGCCTTGTCTTTAAAATAAAGATAGATTGTTGTGGGTGAGTATTCAATCTTGTCAGCGATCTTTCGCATAGAGACGTTCTCATAACCTTCATTGACAAAGAGTTCTCGCGCTGCAACAAGAATTTGCTGCTGCAATTCTTCTTTTTCCCTTGCTCTCCGTTCTTTAACACCCATCGTTTCACCCTTGATTTACATAGTTATTTAGGTTAACAATGTTAATTTTATCAGATATTTTTCTTTTTGTCAAATAATTTTTTGTGAAAAAATGTAGGGAGATATTTGGTTTAAAGTCAAGTCGATAGCACATTGGCATCTTTGTGTTGGAAATGCATTGGAATTAGGGATTGCAGGGATAGAACGGATGACGCGGATTTTAGGCGTTTTTCGATCCTCGCCATTTCTTTCTACCTAACTGCACACTCCCAATCTGCTGCCTTCTCACCACGGTAGGCGAGGTTTCCTAACCTCGCTTGGCTTCGTTACCTAATCGCTGCACTCCCGGGGAATGCCATTAAGGCATTCATACCGTTGATTTTGGCGTGTTATGTCTATAGAATGAGGATTGGGGAGTATTCGGTTTTTAGATAAGAAAGTTTATGGTAGCACTTGGAAAGATGTAGATGTTTACTGGCGAGGTATAATTGAATTTCTATAGTCGTGATTTTAGCTTATGTTGTTATCCGTGGCAGGTTAACATCTATAAGAGACAAAAGAATTTAATCTCCTAACAATTGCATAATTTCATCAAAACCGAAGTTGACAAGAAATTCTGCGTAATAACTATCAAACAAATCTTTGAGATAAATCCCTAATTCAACATCGGAAGTGCCGTTATTGTCAAAATTGGTGTCATTTTGCTCTTGCACAACCTGATATTTACGCGCCTTTGTAATTGAGTACAAAAACAGAACATGAGAATATACGGAGGCGATATATCTCTGGTTGGACTTCTCTAACTGTTCTTGGTTTGGATTTCGGGTTTTCGCTCTGAAATTCTGCAAAACAGTACTATCCATATTAATGTAAATGCTCTCTAACTTTTCTCCATTCACCATAGGGTACATGACAGTAGCATAGTCCATTTCTTCTCCGGTTGCCTCTGCAACTTGCTCCCAGGTTAATTCACCATTGCTTTCCGGTCTACCGTCTTTGTAAGCGTATATCAAGTCGGGCAATCCTAAACTCGGTATTTCCTGTTTGTCAGGTTTCGGTGAGGGTTGCGTAGGTGCCTTCGGCTCACTCACTTTCACCCAGAATATTTCCTCAAATTCCCCTATTGGATCTTCCAAACTAACTTTGATTTTTACTTCATCCCCAACGTTCACTTCTTTTTTAGGATTGAGATGAATTTTGATGGTTCCATCTTGTGGGCTGCTTTTCCGCGCATTAAATACATTTTCAATCCGATCAACTTTTCCTGGGGCATTTCCCCCTTCCGTGTCATTCCTTTTGAAATCAAGAATGGCAATTTTCAACTCTCCAGGTTCTTCTATACGATCGAAATAATTGTTTTCAACATCCGTATCAAAGAAAATTGTTTTCTCTCCACCAAGCGGTATTGCGACTACTTCCTTATCCTTTTTCCCTTGCGTCCGTCGTTTGAAGAATGCGGGAAATCGTTTGGGATTAAAGGGTTGTTCTTCCTTTTTTCGCTGTTTTTCCTTCGTTGAGTTGTTAGTGTCTCTTTTTTCCTTACCTTTAGGTGGCAAATCTAAATTTAAAGTTTGTTCCAATAATTTTAGCAATTCTGTATTTCGGGAGAAATTTTGTGCGAAAGATTTAAGCAACTCTTTCGCATCCTCACTCTCTACCGCTATTGAGTCCTTTCGTCGTTTTTGAATTTCTGCTAAACGTCCATTTTTGCTACCGAGTTTATCTGCCAAAAATTTTCGTAATGCTCTGGTTTCCTCACCATCTTTTAACCGGTCACGAGATGCCATAAATAGTTCTTTGCGGAAATCGTAATTCATGTTCGTGCAATCAACATGAATAAGCAGATATTCTTTGAGTAAATTCAATTTGAGGGAGCGGGTTATGAATTCGGATGTGTAGTGCCCGTGTGTTTGCCCATTGACTGAAAAAAGCACAGACATATTATTTTTGAAAAACTCGCGTTGAATTGTGTCCTTAGTCTCTTTGACAGATCTATCATCAATTTTTGTTCTGAAGACATAACACGTCACTTTCATATTGCCAAAAAGAGAATCGTCAAAATCCTCGGAAAAAGATTTTTCAACGTACTTGTTATCTTCCTGTTCTAACCTGCGCTTTAATCCGTATAAACCCCTACGCAAAGAACTCTTAGGATAGCGTTCTTCTTTTTCAATTGTGTACACTGGCAAAACAGGTTCAAATAGGTACTCGTTGATACTCTGATGCAAATCCCTTGAAATATCTGAAATTCCCGAAGGTAAATCATAAGAATAGAGTTTGATAATCGTTCCAGTTGTGAAGGGCCTGTTATGCAGCCTTAAATCTTGTCTGTCTGCTCGAAAAGCAGGAATTTTCCCATCAATTTTCAAGTATTCATACCATGTATTCTTTTTCGTGACTTCTTCTGCTTTGCTCAGTGGGTGTTCTCTGATTAATGTAAAACCGAATTCTCCGGTATTATCAAAACGTTTTGAAGCGATTAATTGATACCGCTTTTTGCCGCAGAATACAATGGCACCGCTACCCCCCATATTGTATTTGCCTTGGACGAAGTGGATTTCGTTTTTATTTCCACTCAATAATGACAGAAAGGTACTCTCGAATTCTTCAGGATGCTGGCCTTCACCATCATCATAAATTATTAAAGAGGTATTTCGTCGAGGTCCATCAGCAAGAACTTGGATGCTTTCTGCTTGTTGATTCCGGAATTTTGATAGATCCCATTTTCCGTAATTTGAAAAGAAACTCATTTTGGCTTCTTCCATAGAATTGGGGGCTTGACGGGATTTCGGATCAATACCTGCTTCCAAGCATTTCTTCATCAGAACGGCATCAACTGAGTTTGTAATTTTCTCAATCAGTGCTGCGATCGGAGTAGATTGTTGGTTTTCGATAACACCGAAATTGTTTTCGTTACCGCCGAGTGGAGACCAATTTTCAGGTTTGAAAATGTCCGGATGAGCGTTGATGACTTTATCAACATCGTCCTCAGTTTGGGCGAAGTATAGTTTGTTGAAAAGTTGCTTCATGGTTGATTTTATGAACAAACTCCCTACAAATTTATTGCAGTCGGGCAATTAAGCGTTTAACCATATCTTCTTTTTCTTCAATATCTTCTAGACTTGCTTTTAGATGACTATCTGTGTTTTTCTTTGCAGCTTCCTTACGCGCGTTTTGGAGTTTCTCAATACTATCCTGAATTTGCTCATGGGTTTTGCCAGACCCTCTTTCTTCAGCTTCTGTGCGCATTCTAAGTAATTCAAATTCTCGTCCTTTTACAGAAGCTTCAATGGCATCGTTAATATATTTTTCACGTTCTGAGATAATACCATCTACCAGTGTAGGAATTGCTTTTTTATACCATTCTAGTGCCCATTCGTTGTTCATTTTTTTCATTTTTGATTGAGCCGCTTTCCAGCAGAACGGAGAGTGAACAATTTCTAAGATGACATATCGGAAAAATCGCCACTGACGCTCATTTAATTCACTGATACTCATCGCTAAGAGCCCCCGAAGTCCGTGCGCGTTCGCATCAAAAATTGAAACTCGTGGTTCGCGTATGTAACCGGTGAGACTCCTATGGACCGTTTTTTCTTTCGGAGAGAAGTATTTGTTAAGGGCTGCGAGATAAACTTCTGTAACAAATTCTACAAGTTCAAATCTTTTCGGATATTCAAAAGGAGAGGTCAGAGGTTGCAAGCGTTTTAATTCTTCAACAACGGTAAAAATAGTCATAGCATAGCCAAGTTGAAAAGCCTGGGTTGCCAAAGTTTGGAAGAGGACGCGGGCCTTTTGGCTCAATTCTACGTGATCTTCCTGGTTGTTTTCATTATCAAACAAGTCGGGGTTTATATGAAAAAAACTACATGCTCGAAAACGATGAAATTCGCGTTCATGATAGCCGAGTGCTTGCATCACAGATTCACAGAATTTAATCTGTCGCTGTAAATGGAGCGGAGCTGTTCCATCTTCATAGATACATGCTTCTCTTTCATCTTTCAACCTTTCAAAATGTGATTCAAAAACATTCCGAACTCCACTTCCTTCAAAAACCAGACTATATGCTTTTTTCTGTTCAACCTGAGATTGAAAGTTAGGATCTAAAAGTTTCATTCTCAAGCGACGAAGTTCGGAATTATGAATTGTAAAGGGACGAAATCCATCAAAAAGGCTTACTAGTGCTTTGTCTGCCATATCCCCCAGTTTTTCAATTATTTCATCTACTTCATCCGGAGGTAATGTCTTACCTGAATTACGCGATAAAGTTGGGTAGTTTTCAATTCTTGTTCCAAGTAAGATCTCAACTGGACGGTTGCTGTTTCTTATTTTGCGACCATCTGAAATATCTTCATAATTGTCTAGTCTAAATGCTTCATCAGAACCGAAAAACAATGCTCCATGAACTTTGTGCAGCGCAATCGCGCTGCTATATTCAAGTCGACCTGAGATAACTTCTTTCTCTCCAATTTCTGTGTCTGAATCTCCATAAGAAATTGAATAGATTCGGGCTAATCCGTCCTCTTTTCTGTTACGATTTTTGAGAGTGGACAAGGTTTTACGCATTAGGCGTGCAGCGATATCATCATCATCTAGCAAAAGAGTTCGCGCTGCACTAACTCGTTTAGCACTACGATTTACGACCAGAAATATTTCGCGACAAATAGAACTTAAATCAATACCTTGCTCTCGCGGTATAGGATTACCCTTATGTAGGTCTGGAAAATAGACGATACATACTGGCAATTCAATACTTTTGACTTGTTCAGAGGTTACCTCAATATGATCATAATAAGAGGCGAAAGCATTGTCCCCCCAATTTTGGTTCAGTTGACGGTGTAGAGCTAGCACTGCCATAGCTCGGTGTTGACCATCAACAATTATGAAAGCAGAACGTTGTCTGTTGTAACTCAGACTTGCCAGTGGTGTTAACTGGCCATCCCATTCAATTTGTTCAAAATCAAATAAATTACCATACTCCTCAACCTGATTAATGACCTCTTGAGGTGGATAAAAACCCTCAATACCCGATCCAGTATCTTTACGAGGAACAATTACCGCTAAAATTGGAGGAAAGAACTTTGCTCTACCTCCTAATTCACCAAGCAAGTAGGGAATTAGATCGTGTGCTACTCGTGAATCATCAAGATCCCGCTGTAATAACTCATCAAAACTCAACTCTTCAACATTAAATACCTCACGCCAAGGTTTCATTTCGGATGCTAATTCGCATTCCCAATTACCATCACTCCCGGGCTTTATTTTCGTAAGAAGATATTTCGCACGAATAGTATTTTCACCTTTACCTATAGTAAATTCACCAAATGAACCATAAATTACTGAAGTTTTAGGATTATCAAAACTTCTAGACATTGTTTATCCCCTTCCACAAATTGGATCGGCTAGAATTTGAAGAATTTGCTCTAAGTTTCTTAACTTATCTTGTAGATCAACCGGATAAACGCAGACTACTAAATCTTTTGGAGCTATCCCTTTTACTCTTGCATTAATAGCAAAAGAATGATTTAAATCAAACTGATCTAGGACCTCTTGCACCCGCGCATTAGAATGGTTTGCCAGATACTTACTTATTGGTTCATCGGGTTCCCATAGCTGAGTAAGTAAATCATAGTGCTGCTTAATTCTCCGGCGTAAGTTCTTGCTAGCGATACCAATATAGAGCGGTGTAGCAAAATAAGGAACCATCAAATTTTGAAGAAAGGATTTGATTAAATCACCCCCTTCAACAACCGCACCTGAAACAACTTTATCGACCGGTTGACGTTTCTGTCTTCCCCCATGTAGAACCTTGGCATCTGAATCAACTTCCCAAACTAGGTCATACCGCATAGCAATTTCAGTCTTTACGTTTGAAGGACTTGTGATTAACCTTCCTAACGTTTCAGCCTCACGGTCCCCGAATACACGTGGCCGATAATACCACGCATAAATACCCGGTAGTTCCGGAGTTCCCGCTATGTCACTACCTTGAAACTCAATTGTATTCATACTGACAGACCTTAGGCCTCATCATCCACAAGTTATACACCTATTACTTATGACAAATCAAACACGGCTCCTCATCATCCTCATCGTCAAGAACCTCAGCGAGGATTTCAGTTGGAGTGAGGATTTGCATCAAGGTTTGATTCGGCTTGATCTTTTTCTTTTCTGCTATTGCTTTTTTCTTATCTTCTATCGCCTTTTTGGTATTTGCCTTGATTTCTGCTATCCGTTCCGGTTTTGATAGTTCTTCTAAACTTTCACCCTGACACCATGTGAACAATTCTCCAGTTTTTGAATGTGGATTCGGTTTTTCGTATGTTTTAGCGAGTTCAAAGAGGTCAGGATGCTGCTCTAACAGTCCAACCCACTCAGATTTACGTTGGAAGAAGCAGAAATAGCATCCGGAACGCGTACGCCAGTCGTAGTAGGCGGGGAGTCTTACCCCGTTTTTCTCTAAAATTTGGTAGACATCCTCTTTAGTGATGCCGTCCTCTTTGAAAGGATATTTGGGTTCGATGTTGCGGAGAGACGAGATTTTTGGTGGTTTGTAGCCGATACGATCCTCATCAGCACGGATAGCAATGTAGTGATACACTTTATCTTCACTGAAGTGTTCTTCAACATGTTTTTCAAAAGGTCTTATTTTCAGCTTAATGGTGCACCAACGCACCTGAGACGATGGTAACAAACCTCCGTGTAGTGTTAGCCAATGATCGAAATCGCGTTCAACGTTGAGGCGGATGATTTCTTTGCCAAGGAATACCTCCAACTTATCCAAGTACTCATAGGTTTCTGGTAGTTCTTTTCCGGTATCAGTGAAAAAGTATTCCATTTCTGGTTCTTTGTCTCGCATGTAAACTGCAAGTGCTGAGCTGTCTTTTCCACCTGAGAGTCCGAGAAGATGACGTGTTTTTTGTGCCATGCTCCCTCCTATAAATGCCTTTAATCGAGAAGAATCATTACCTTAAATCAATTTTAACATAACGCACACATAAAGTAAAACTAAATTTTATTTTTATTCTTCCTGCTGTTGCTTCCACTCTTGTGAAATGCATGCTAAAATAGCACTACGAAGATCAGGATCGGCATCTATCTTAAAATCATTAAGGACTTCTTTTAACCTCTTTCCTATTTCGGGAACTCTTTTCTCAGTGGTAAGCGGCAAAGTAACAACCCACACCTGCTCATCTTGGTTTGGCCTGGTGATTCCTATCCGAATTCGTTGCCCTTCTGATGATTCGGAACGTTTCCGTTTTTCGTATGACACTGCTTCAAAATGTAGAAATTTCTTTGCAAGTTGAGAAAGGCTGATTTCAAATTGTGCTTTATCTTTGTCTATCCAAGAGGCAGGTGGTTTGTTGACTACGAAAGTTGCAATTGCTTCAAGCCAATTATCGAAATCAAGTCCACTGTCGCAAATTCGCATCAAAAATCCTGTGAGTTGTGTGCCTCTTGTAACTTCCTCTAATGGCTCAGCTAAATTAATTAATTCTCTACGGAGTTGTTCATCTTTATATTCTACAGAGAAATTAAATGCTAGCTGTTGTTCAACAGAATTTAGCAGAGAAGGATAAGTCTGTTTTAGTTCGTCTAATACGTTCCGCATTGCTTTGAAGAATTGGTCCGTCTTTGCCGGATTAGTATCTCTTTCTGCACTGAAAGCGGGGTACCCCATGACTTCAGGTAAATCATAAAAGAGCAATGTGTCAGGTTCGCGCGCGTCTAAAACGACTTCCCGCAGGTTTTTGGCATCTTCGCTCAAAGTTTGAGTCATCAAAGTGTATTTAGGAAGGCTAGCAACAAAAAGCATAAGTGGTGTGGCTACTGTTAACAGATTTGGTATGTCTATATCTGATGTTTGATCAAGAGCCTCTAGGTACCGTGCTAAAACATCTGTTCTGTGGGTTGTCATCCGAAACCTTTTCAGTTCAAATTGTTCAGGAACCTTAAGCAGCCGTTCAAAAACTGGCATTGACAGATCCGGTACAAAGGATCCATTTTCATAGAGTGCGACTTCTGTTTTGTAACAGAGTATCGCAGCACACAACAGAATTGGAAGTGGACCCCTTCGGATTCCATAAGGTTTTGCCATCAGTCTTTTATAGAGTTCTGTAATAGGTTGTCGCTCATTTTCGCACTTGATAAAAAAATCCTCAATGGCATTCCATGTATCCTTCATTTTGTTTTTATCGTGTGTTCTGTTGGGTGGATGAAATCCCCATTTACGGTAATGGCTTCGATGTATTCCTGAATTCAATAAAAGGGAACAGTAGATGCTCATTTCAGGCGGAGAGCCGGTGATACCAAGATTTTCTTGGTCTCCATTTTCAAGCATGGCTTGGATTA
This sequence comes from Candidatus Poribacteria bacterium, assembly GCA_028820845.1. Lineage (NCBI taxonomy): Bacteria > Candidatus Poribacteria > Candidatus Poribacteria bacterium. The sequence continues at coordinate 49,651 of JAPPII010000035.1, read as the reverse complement.
ATTCTCGCCTTGCTGCTGTCACTGTCCCAGAGATTTTTCGCCGATTGATGAGTTCATTCCGTAGGGTCGGTGTCCGGTTGTAAACTTGGTCGCAGATTGTTGACAGGTATGCGTTTCTTACACTATGGGTTGAAATATTTTTCCTTTGTTGTCCTTTATGGTACCAGCAGCAAGTGTTCGCGTTGTTTTCGTCAAAAATTGCTTTTAATTGTCTCAAAACATCTTTTTCTGCTTCTATAAGTCTTGCTGATAGTTCACGTCTTGCGACCTGATTCCTTTGTAATTCGGATGTATTTTGTTGAACCCATCGTAATTTTGCCACCTCAAAAGCTGCCTCTTGCAGAGAACCAATAGAGTTAGGAATTGCAATCAAGATTTCTTCTCGGTTCACCTTTTTTGCTTTTTTACGTAACTGTTCCGATTCAGATTCACTTATAGGCAAAGCATAAAGTACGAGGCCATCTGCATCTTCAAACGATTCTCTCAAATCCGCATCAAAGTTCTCAAGATCGGTGTAACGAACAGTAAAGTACCGTAAAGTGCCTTTATCAAACAGGTGTCGTCGTGCAACCAAGGGACGTTTCGGCATGTAGTGCGATAGATTTGTAGCAAATGCTCCCGTTGTGTTAACATGTGTTTCAGCTTCAAGGAGTTTGGCCTCAATGTCAATGTCACTCCCTTCCCATATTAAAAAAGTATCATTATAACTACGGTGAGTAATAATCGAATGTTTTTTTAATTCGCTGATGGCAGAACCAAATTCTTTTGCGAAGGTTTCTGAATTATCGTCAAGTGCATAATAAAGCAACTTTTCTGAAGCTTTTAAACTGTTTATTACCTCTCCGGCGATACTGAGTAGTCCAATAGTTTTAATCACTTTAACCATTATTTCGGTAGGATCCGGCAACCGATTAATGGCGGATTCAATTTCAGCCCATTTCTTGCCCTCACCAGAGGTATAGAGTTTATTACCTTGCGTGAGGTTAAAGTAATCGTACAGGTTTGCGAGTCTATACGTTGGTAGTCGGTTACCACAGTAATGTTGGGTTGAAAGGAAGTCTTGCAAGCCGGATGGTTCACTTGAACTCATAAAGGCGAAAAGAGAACGTTCGTTCTGTGCGAATCGGCGAAAGAGTGGTCCAATGAGAAGTGACACTGTAGGATGGAGCGGAAGACAACTTTCCAAGAGTTGGATAAATTCAGTGTCGTCAAGTTGGCGAAGCTTAAGCCCTAATTCAGTTACACTGTTAAAATTATCTTTGCAGGCGATGTCTAAAGACTTCTCAAGTGCTGTGCCGACTAAGTGGAGTAATTGCTCTGTGGGTTCAATAAAGGGAACATCTTCAAATCGTCCTTGGATTTTTGCCCATTCTTCACGTTGTAATTTCGCGGTACGTTGTCCGTACATTTCAAACGCTTGATGAAGGATAGTTAAAAAAAATAAGGGGGTCTTTTCACTTCTCTCAGCAAATTCAGCAAGTTCTTGTAAAACATGCATATCTCCTTGTGCCGGGTACTGAGAAGCGTATTCAAGAAACTTTCCGAACTCATCAATCACGAGCAATAACCCAGTGCCTTCATGTTCCTCAACTTGGTGCATTGCTGATTCAAAGAGTTTTATAATTTCAGAAGAGTTAGGGAGGGTTCCTTTTCCTGCTGCTTCCAAACATTTCTTAATTGTCGGAAGTGGGGATTTTGTTTCTGATATTCCATTGAAAGAGGTAAGACCACGTTGCAAACCACGTAAAAGAGCAAGCGAGATTGGAGCGCGTTCTCCAGAAATAAGAATAGGACAGAACTTAAAAGGAGAAGACTGTTTGTTACCTTTTATATTGGTGAATCGTTTATATAAGTCGGTATTCTTTTGTTCAAGTAGTTTTAATGCTTGTCGCGTTGTCGGAGAGACGGAACTCCTGAGCAGCTTTGCAGTAAAGAGTGCAAAAGTTGATTTTCCAGATCCATAAGGTCCAGTGAGAGACCATGCTTTCGATGACTTACCGTTTTCTAAAGCTGAAACGATGCGCTCTAACATCTCAAGTGCTGTTTCTGTTACAACGTAGCCCTCCAAAAGATTTTCATCGGTATAGAAATCCCGCTCCAGGTGAACTGAGCGTTGGAAACGCCCTTTAACGTGAAAAATGTCAGATAGTACTTTACTCATAAACACCTTTCAAATAAACACCTTTCAAAAGTTCTAGCATATCCAATTTTTCATGTCGGGAAATCTGCTTTAATCCTGCAGTATCATCAAAAATCATATTACCATGAGTTATTGTTTCAAGTTTTTCGAGGGACATTACCAATGTATTCTCATCAAGTTTGAAAACTTGACCAGGACTTAATTTTGAATACATGACTTTTGAAAAAGAAAGTGTGTTCGAGTTTGGAAAACAATCATTCCAGAATTCGCTTATAGTTAGAGCAAGCATTGAATCTGTCAACGATGGTTTTGGACCCAAATTGAATTGATACCTGTTTTCGCCCTGCTCAACCTGTACTTCGCGAATTAAGTCTAATTCGACCAATGGGCAATCAAATGTGTCCTCAATAATTGCAGTTTCTGATGAGTGTGAAAGACAATATGTTCGAAAAAAGCAGTTGACATCCTTTTGGATCGTATTTTCGGAAGGCTGCTTTCTTATATTTTTTTGCTGTTTTATCCAATAGATAAGGTCCTTAGTTAAGGATTTTCTTGTGAACTCTGGGTAATTGAGGAAATTAAAAGCCCAAGACCACGTGGCTGCTTGATTTTTATTTGTCGCAATTTTCCAATGGATCCACCACAAAGTAGATGGATTTTCGAGGTAAGGGTCAAATCCCTTTTTATCCTTAAAAATTGCTTCACCAAACTCAGATGCCTTAAAACCACCCGATATTTTTTCAATAAGGTTGGCAGCTAAACACCAATGACGTATGGAACCGACCATGTTTTTACCAACGCCTAAAGTAACTGGTGCATTATCGTCTGTAAAAACGTTTGTCTTATCCATCACTGCATCAACACCTTTTTTTAGCCATGTATACCGAAACGGAAATGTCTGGTGCCCTGAAAAGGATGGACTCACCAGATATGGCGAAGTTGTGTGTTCGGAGATTAGGAGATTTTCCATATAACTTATTATACGATAGATAGCGGAAAAACGCAACATATTTTCGCGAAGATTCGGGATATTTTTTGACATTTTTTGGAAAATCTGGTATGCTTTTATTGTTCGTTGCAGTAGTGCTTGACTTCAGAGGGTTTTCCCATGTTTGTAATACTTACTAGGCAAAACCTTTTAGGTGATATGTCACGCTCTTTTTCTTTTTAGGTTTCGTAGTGTTGCTTTCAGCGGGTAAATTGCTAAATGCCCAAGTATGAAGTTGGAATCACAGAGATTAACACGCTTGTTCGCCGCCTCGGTTATGTTTCCGCAATTCTACGATTGCTTGAGCATAAAACATTAGGCGAGTCTACGCTTTATTCTCGACTTGAAAAATGGAGCCTTAATCATGAAAAAGATTTGATGGGTTACGCGAATCAGCAGGGATTTATTAAAGCGACACGCGGGCAAGCTGCTCCAAAACGTTATACGAATTTCGCTGTTTCGTTGGGGCTTATAGGGCGAATCGCTGGCGCGTGCCGCGTTACACGGTTTGGGAAAACATTGCTGCCGTTTCTCCACCAAGCACCCGATCACAATCCGTTTGAACTGACTCACGCGGAACGCTGTGCGTATTTGTATTGGCTTCTGTTGAAGGATAGCGATCAACTTCTGACAGTTATTAGAATGTTGGTAGGCAGATCTCCTCAATCTCTTGCCGATTTGCAAAACGCTTTTCCCACGTTTTATCTTCAGCAATTGCAAGCCCGCATGTTGACAGCGGAAGAGCATGTAGCACGTGACATCTTGTCAGTCCGAAATCGCGTGGCACATTGGAAGGAAGAATCAAAACGTTCTATTGAAAATATTGTGCCGCCACGTATTCATTGGTTGGCAGACCTCGGTTTAGTCTCAATTGCAAGTGATGGAAAGAGACAGTCTGGATTAACAAAGAGGGGAATACAGTTTTCTCGATCTCTTCCGAAAATTCAAGAAGGGCAGGTTTTTCACACAAGTCCGGCGTGGTTGCGGAGGCAATTTTTTGGCATTGCTGGACGGGTGCTTAGTGGCACAACTGACCGGCAATGGGCAAATATACAGCAGTTAGACAGAAAAGAACTGCTTCATAAACTCACTTTTCAGGCTTTTGAAACGCTCCGGAGTACACCGACCCCGAAGATTTCTTTATATCCTGCACTCATTTATATGGCACTCCTTCTCATTGTGGATAGGGGCATCGCGGTGAACCTTGAGGAACTTCATGCAGATCTAAATACGTTTTCTAAAGAGCTTGATACACCGCATGCAGTTCGATTTTCCCACCGCGAGAATGAGTCTTATCTTATCTTTTTTCCAACCTAACTCAAGATTTATGGACATTCTGATTCCCGATACATCTTCACTCATAAACATACATGAGGTCTATGTAGGACGTTCCTATATCACTGAGGTTTTAAGTCAACTGTTTGATGTGCAAGTCTCACGAGAGATTCCCCACGAGATTAGACGACATAGAGGGCAGTTAGGAAACCACGGCAAGCAAATGTTGCAATTTGTACGTCAAGCAAGGCGCTATTTTCACCGTGAACGGGATTATGAGAAGATCCTTTTCGACCAATTTGCCCCAAGTGGCAATCCATGTAAAAATCAAGGAGAACGTTATAACTGCGCACTCACCCTTTGGTTGGTTCGGAGACAATATGCAGGACAGGTCATCATGTTAACAGATGATATGAATGCACGTAGAGGTTTTATAGATTGGTACGAAAGGCACTTCAAAACAGCAGAAACTTGGACTTCATTGGATTTACTGATGCATATCTATCTCGTTATGTTTCCAAAGTGGTCGTACGTTCAGGCTTATTCGGCTTTAAGACATGTAAATCCTAACGTCGCCGGAACGCGAGAGGAAATAACAAAACGCCTGAGTAAGTATCGTGGTTGTCTCAAGTTGTTAGATAGCATGCTTAAAAACATGCCATCTGTGAAAAAAATGAGGTGAGTTATGAAGTTCTCAATTGATTGGAATTTAGTGACTTTGCGGGAAAACCCCTTTATGGTTAACCCTCCTACTGACCCTAAACGAGCAATTTGGGCAGGCATGGATGAACTCAAAGATGAATTTAAAAGTGTCTTCTGGGAAGCAAAAGCATCTGCACCAACGCAAGTGGTACTATGTCGAGGGCCTATTGGCGGCGGCAAAACCCATGCTTCACTTTTCTTTAGTTCTGACAAAAATATTCCTGACGCATCTCCGAGTATACAGAGTATAGAAGTTCTCAGAGTTCAGACACCTACTGAAACCGGGAATCCTGCAAGGGATTTTTATCTGGATGTCATCGAGCAGATTGGACTTGAGCGAATAGGGGAAGCTGTGAAAAAAAACGTGGGGTCTGTTGGGCGGAACGTCGTTGAGCGAAACCTGCGTCAAACGATGGTAAGCAGTGATTTCGTGAATGCGCTGCTTAAGTTATATGAGGCTTCGCCAATTTCCCCAGGGGCTGGATCGCCGCTAAGTGCGTACTTTCTCGGCAAATGCACAACTACTGAATTGCGGAAACTTGGCTTGAATCGAAACATTGAGAAAACGCAAGATTATTTTCGGGTATTGGCAGGCGTTTTTCGTTGTCTTACTGGGTTATCTGAGTCCGCTGATGTAACCCAGCACAATCGATTCTGCCTATGGATTGATGAAATGGAGAATTTCATCTATTTTACACCTCCACAATACCGTCCTTTTGGACAAGGGTTGCGTGAACTGGTAGATCGCCTCCCCTATTTCTTCACACTTTTCATGAATTTCACGCTTACTTCGCCGGAGGAATATGAGGAAATTGAACTGATTCTCGGAGGTTATCTCACTGATCGGATTACCGGACAGATTTTCTTTCATGAAGTGAAAGACCAAGAAAAGATGCTGCAATATGTCCGTGAACTTCTCTCTCACTATAGAATCGAAGAAAAACCCAAAACGCCTTATTTTCCGTTTACAGAGGAGGCACTCAGGGCACTCATGTCTAACTTACAACGCGGAACACCGAGAGACATGAATAAGCGGTGTCGTAATGCGCTGATGAGAGCGTTTGAGAGGAGGATTTTTCAAGACGGAAAGGATTCGGAAATTACGCTCAAATTTGTACAAGAGATGAGTCAGGAAGAGTTGGACAAAGAAATTGGATAATCAGAATTCAAAATCCGCGTCCTCCGCGATAATCCGTGAAAATCCGCGATTCAGACCGCACTCCTGTAAATCCTAAAATCCTGCAAATCCTGATTCTGACAGACACCAGTCGCCATCTGCCAATCGCCAACTTATTTTTTACTTGACATCCGTTAGCAAAGATAGTATAATATAGCATAAGACTTTCCAAAGAGGTGAAGGGTGAATATTGTATCAATTTATAAAGCGCTGGTGTGGAAATCCACACAAATCTTTTCAGCCAACCACAGAAATTTATTACTAACTGTTAACCAAAAACAACCAACAGACATAAAAAATGTTACACTTTTCGGACTTTTTATTTTTTTCCAACAGAAAATAAAACGTCAACTAACCTTTACAACCACTGGGTTTACTAACGCTCCATCCCGTCTTAAAAATGTTACACCAGTGTAACATTTTCATTTTAAGGCGGATTCTAAGAAAATATATCATTATGTTAAATACATATTCGTATCTGTATAATCCCGTGAATCCTTGAATCCTGTGCATCCTGATTCAGACAATAAGCACAGATTGAAACATGGGTTAAAGATGTGCTATACTAAAGCAGAAGTTTCTATCTGATCTTTTATAGCAAGGAACATACTGCACCCAATATGCACATCGAAGCACTCGATTACCCGCTCATCCATATCCCTGATGGTGAATTCATCATGGGCACCATCCCGACTGGACTCCGAAAGACCGACCCTGAAGAACCGCAACGGAGCGTGCTGCTCGATGCTTATGCTATCGGCACGTATCAGGTCACAAACGCCCAATACGCACAGTTTGTAGAGGCGACGGGAGATCCACACCCGCTGTTCTGGAGAGAAGCACATCTCAACGCCCCCGATTGCCCTGTCGTCGGTGTGAGTTGGGAGGATGCGATGCGTTTTTTGGAATGGCTCAATGCGTATGAAGATACAGGGTATCGCTTGCCATCGGAGGCGGAGTGGGAGAAGGCGGCGCGCGGCACGGATGCCCGCGAATATCCTTGGGGAGACGTATGGGATGCAAGCAGAGCAAACACATCGGAATCGGGGAATCGGCGGTTGATGCCTGTCGGGAGTTATCCATCCGGTATGAGTCCCTACGGGTGCTACGATATGGCAGGCAACGCTTATGACTGGTGCAGCGACTGGTTTCACATGGAGACCTACAAATACTCGCCTGCGGAGAATCCGTTGGGCGCGAGTGAAGGTCGGCGGCGAGTGATTCGTGGCGGTTCGTGGATTGCACGTGGGGAGTTTGCGGCGCGGTGTGCGAACCGTGCGGCGTATGAACCGATACAGGCGATTCACAGCGTCGGTTTTCGGATTGCCATGGATCTTTAAGCTCGGTTTGTGCTGCGCGACGTGCGATGAATCGCACTACTACGAACGAAACAACTTATAATGAGGTGGCATTGGTTTTTACAAGAGACGTAAAAGACAAGGATGCCCAAAATCCGTGTAATCCGTGTAATCCGTATAATCCGCGATTCAGATGAATGAATATGCACAAAAAACCGTTAACCCAACACCTCCAAGACTTCCGAGACGCACTGCTGAACTGGTTCGGAGACTACCAGCGCGAGATGCCGTGGCGGAACACAGATAACCCATACTACATCTGGGTTTCGGAGGTGATGCTCCAACAGACGCAGGTCAAGAAGGTTGTAGACTACTATGAACGGTTCATCGACCGGTTTCCTGACGTGCAGCACTTGGCAGCCGCGCCGCTCCAAGATGTACTGAAGGTCTGGGAAGGTTTGGGGTATTACGCCAGAGCGCGGAACCTCCACAAAGCCGCACAGGTTATTGTGAACGAGTTGGATGGCAAGATTCCGCGGGACTATGCAACCTTTCGGAAATTACCCGGTGTCGGCGATTACAGCGCGGCGGCGGTGCAGAGCATCGCCTTTAATGAACCTTATGCCGCTGTGGACGGGAATATCAAACGCGTGGTGGCGCGTCTGTTCCTGATGGATGCACCGGTTAACGATGCGAAGTCAGCGAAACGGTTTCAGGCGCGCGCAGATAAACTCTTGGATCAACAGGCCCCCGGACTTTTTAATCAGGCGATGATGGAGTTGGGAGCCACTGTGTGTCGTCCGCAATCGCCGACCTGTCTCATCTGTCCTGTGAATGCGTTTTGTGAGGCGTTCCAGACGGCACGTCAAGACGAGTTCCCGAAACGTCGCGAGACGAAACCTGTGCCGGAACATCGCGTTGCTGTCGGGGTCATCTACAGAGGGAACGAGGTTCTCATTACACAGCGACAGCTTAACGGGCTGCTCGGTGGACTCTGGGAGTTCCCGGGGGGTGAGATTGCTGAAGGTGAGACCGCTGAAGCAGCGTGCGTTCGGAACATCAGAGAGGTCGTTAATCTTTCTGTCAGCGATATAAAATACCTCACCCGTGTGAGACACGCTTTCACGCATTTCAAGATAGTCGTGGATGTCTTTGTGTGCGATTATCAGTCGGGTAAGGTTGTGCTGAATGGACCACGGGATGCGAAGTGGATTCAGATTGAGACGTTAGGTGATTATCCGCTCCCGCGTGCGACACATAAGTTTAAAGAATACATACAAAGAAAGCCTTGAATTTCGTCAGAGGGTCGTATATAATTTAGATAAATGGTATATCTTTGCTACATAGAGGTCACCGATGCAAGCAAGCTTAGAAAACATATTGGAAGCATTCAACCAACTTCCTGAGATAGAAAAACACACGATTGCCTCCGAAATCATAAAACAGGTAACTTCATTGGATATTCCGCCTTTGACGGATGAGGCACTCACGGAAATTGCTGACGCACTTTTTGTTGAACATGACAAAATGGAGGCGGCGGATGCCAAGACAAAATCGAGGTGAAGTCTGGTTAGTTGATCTCGGAATGGTCGCCAAAGTCAGACCTTGCCTCGTTATCAGCATAGCCGCCCGCATCAAGGACCGCGCACTTGTCACGGTTGTGACACATACAACAAGCACGCGTGGCTCAAGGTTTGAAATCCCTATAAGAACGAGATTTCTGGACACTGGTGTTTTCGACGCACAAAGTATAGTCACAGTCTCAGAAGCGAAGTTCTTAAGAAAATTGGGGAATCTCCAGCCTGAGCAATTATCCGTGGTTGAAGATGCTGTGCGTCAATGGCTAAAACTCTAACAAATAGGACTCACGTAGATAATCGCCAACCGCTAATTGTCTGATCCAAACCGTGCCTCGTACTTTTCCCATACCTCATCAGGTAAAGGCGTACTCGCAGCACGGACGTTTGCCTCAAGCTGCTCGACGTTCAGATTCCCAATATTATTACCCTGAATCCGCTCTTCTCGGAGACAGAACTGGAGCGCGAGCTGGAGCAAGTTAATATCTTCTTCGAGACACCACTTCCAAATCTCTCTGGCACGCGGCACATCGCCGTCGTTGCGCCAACGTCCCCTTGCGATTTCAGCGTCAATATCAACGCCTGTGAGGATACCACGCAGGATAGACCACCCGTTCATCACACCGATATCGGCTTCAGCGGCGGCAGGTAGAATGTCGTCTGCTGCGGTCTGTCGGACGAGGTTGTAATCGTTGAAGCACAAGATGAGATCGACATCGCCAGTCGCCATTGCCTTGAGGTGGAAGTCGTGGGGACGCATCCCGTAGCCGAGGAACCGCACGAGTCCACGCGCCTTACACTGAAGCAAACCGTCGAGTGTGCCGCCCTTTTCGAGCGTCGGATCGATTTCGCCGGGATCGTGGATGAGCATACCGTCAAAGTAGTCTGTGCCGAGGAGTTCAAGTTGGCTTTCGAGGTCAGCGATGGCGCGTTCAGCAGAATAGTCGGGTCTGCCTTCGCCGTAGCCACCCCACTCTGCTGCGGAATGACAACAGAGCCTTCCGGTAATGATGACATCCTCGCGCGGAATCTCCTTGAGTGCCAATCCAAGTTTCCGCATTGAATCGCCATAGCAACGCGCACAATCGAAGTGGTTAACTCCGATAGACACCGAGTGTTTAACGAGTGCCACAGCGTCTTCATCAGAAACGAAGCCGAAGTTGTTTCCGAACCCCTGTGTGCCGAATGGGATGACGGGGATACTCAGTTCCGTGCGTCCCAACCGTCGTCTCGGAATTGTCGGTAAAGCTTGGTTTGTCATAAAAATCCTCTCTATTCGTTAGCGGTCAGGTCGCTACGCTTTCAGCAATCAGCGGTCAGTTAAGTCGTGTGGCAGTCAGAAACGTTTTTACCCACCATATACGCGAGTGACTGACAACTGAGAGTGCGGGGAATGCCATTAAGGCATTCATACCCGGGGAAGCCCATACGGGCTTCATACCGTTGATTCTGATTCGCGAAGCGGAACGCCCTACGCAAGTCGCGTGTGGACTTGCGGGACAATGCTGACAGCCTATTAATACTTATCCGAGCCTTCAAGTGGAAGCGGGACTGCCCAGATGTTCCGGTACCTAACGTCGTTGCCGTGATCCTGCAGACGGAGCGGACCTGGTTGTGCCAGTTCTGAGTCGATGCTGCCACCCGTAGTACTGGCGAGTTGGGCGTTGTTAATGATGACCAAGCCGTTTTGGACGACGGTTATACGCGGACCTTCCGTCATCTCACCCGCATCGTTGAAGCGCGGTGCCCGGAAAGCGACATCGTAGGTTTGCCATTCAAGCGGGGGTTTACAGGCGTTAACGAGCGGTGCGAATTGGTTGTAAATTGCGCCGCAGTCGCCTTTCCCTGGGACTTCGATGCCGTAGGAGTCCAAGACCTGGACTTCATACCTACCTTGGAGGAACACACCACTGTTGCCTTTCGCTTGACCTGTCGCTTCGGGCATATCGGGACATCTGAATTCGACATGGAGGAAGTGGTCGGTAAAGGTTTCCTTGCTGATGACATCGCCCGCGCGGGGGATGACCAGCATTTGTCCGTCTTCCACTTTCCAACTCGGTTCGCTCCCATCTAAGCTCGTCCAGTTGCTGAGGTCTGTACCGTCAAAAAGGATGACTGCTGATTCTGGGGGTGTTTGTGCCATGAGTTTTCCTTTCGCATGCTAATGAAGATGAAAAAATAAATTAGGTAAACGACGGGCAATGAATTGCCCTACTACAAACAGGCCGGTTCGTAGTAGTGCGATTTATCGCACGTTCAGGAATTACCTGATTAAATACTCAAACCTCGTATGCATGCGCAAATCAATAATGTTGTAAAAATGAGAATTTTTTCATTATTTTAACGGAAATTGCGTTTTTGTCAAAAGCTTTCTTTTATATCTCCCGAACAAGTTCGGGCATCCAAGGAGGATTAGGCTTATGATTCTTTCCCGATGACAGCCACTCATACGTTATCACACCTGTGAAGGGGGTGCTTGAAGGACAGGGATAACATAACAATGGATTGTGCAATCATCCACCGTATCCCTTTCCACTCTCGGTTCCGCATTTTCGCGGTAATCGAACACGACATAATACCCCTCTGCCGCCCCTTCCGATTTCAGATATGCTGATAGTTGTTGTTTGCCTGCCTGATAACCGCGCTCGCTTCGCCAGACTTTCGTTTCGACGATGAACGTCTGTCCGCTGTGTGAGATGACAAGATCAGCTCTCCCTCTACCCGTTGGAACTTCTAAATACATAGTCGCACCGACGATTTTCACGAACTCATCAAGATATGCGAAGAGGAGGTATTGCCCAACGAATTCTTTTGGTGTATCGGGGACTTGGAGTATCCTATAACCGGCGCGTGCGATGAAGTCCTTAAAGTTTTCGATAAGCACCTGCATCTGGAGCTGCCCAGTCGGGGTCATGTATTCCGAAAAGTCAGCGGGCCCGTCCTGGGAGAAGTACTCGTCCTCAAGTCCGTTTATAAGCGGTTGGAATGCTTGCAAAACTCGGTGTAGATAGATTGGATTAATGATCTGACACATTCCGTCCTCATCTGCCCCGATGATACCATAAGTTGCTAACTCACTGATAATCTCATTGTCAAAATTGAAGCGTCTACTTTCTTGGTAAAAGGCTATACGCATAAGTGTCTGTTCAAAACGGGGATTTCTACGTACGTTTGTAATCAGATGTGAAATATTGGTATTTCGCTCCACCAAGAGTTGCTCGTGTGCTTCTGAGAAGTGAGCCTCCTGAATCGTTTCGGTTTTCGGAATGTCAAGTTCCTCAGTGAGAATCTGCGCGAACCTATTGACGAGGAAAGGTTGACCTGCTGTCTGTTTGTGAATCATTTCAACGACTTTGGGCGCGAATTGCTGCCCGACTTCATCGGTGTATTGTGCCAGGAGCTCATGCACCTGCGCCAGGCTGAAGTTTGGGAGTGTAAATTCATCCTGTATGTTGAATGGTGAGATGGAGCGGTCGTAATTGAGTTGTGTGATGTTTTTAACGCCGACAATACCGACGCTGTACGGAGAGCGACTTTCGCGTTCCGTGAGATATATCCGGCGGAGCGAGCGGAGGAAACCGTTAAGAGCGTCCCGTGGAATGCCATCAAATTCGTCAACAATCAGAATAACTTGCTGATTTTCTTCTAATGTGGCGAATTGTTCAAAGAATTCACGCATTGAGATGTGGTTGGTCATCTGCGCGTTCGCCAAAAAATCGCTGAGTTCCTGTGAGAAGGGTTCGCTGCGTTCTTGAAAAACCTTCTGAATTTCTCTACAAATCTCTCTACAAAGAGAGTCGTAAAACTCGGCGGGTGTGATGTATTCGTACTCCTCGAAATTGAGCTGTATCGGAAAATAGTCGTTCCCTTCGTTCATGAGTATTTTGAGAGCATCTTGGAAAAACGTGGTTTTCCCTGTCTGTCGCGGGGCAAAGAGGACGATATAGCGTCCCTCCTTAACGCGGGCGATGAAATCAGTAAGTTCTTCACTGCGAGCGACGACGTAATTATCTTTAGGATTGACGGGACCTTGTGTTCCAAATCGTCTCATATCTTTCTCCTGTGCTTTCGGATGCAAAGCATTCTATCATACCTGGGCGCGAAAGTCAATTGTGTTCTCAGTATGTCCTTTTCAAACAAAATTAGCAATTTTTATGGAAATAATTTGCTTTTTTTCTGAAAATAGCATATAATTTGGTTACAAATAGACTTAATTGGTATTTTAGTGATAATTGCGAAATCGCCCTATTATAACCCTAACCCAACTCGCCATCTTGGCAGCACGGTTTCCTGTCAGGCTGTGTATAAATGTGCACAACCGAATAGGAGACGCGACAAACGTCGGAAGCACTTTCCGCAACTTTTTCTTTTCGGGGTAACGTTCATGAACAGACGCGTTCTGTCTCTCCTTAAAGCCACTGTCAAATCCGCAACCGACTGTGGGTTCCACTTTTGGATGGAGCTCCGGATGTTGTGTGGATTTTCAGAGGATGTTCCTGTTAAGCGTCTTGGCAATGTAAACGTTGGGTGTCTACGAAGGATTACTCCCCCCCCCCCACTTTATATCTCATAAGTAGATTACGAAATCAATTACTTCACACGACAGCCACAGCGGTGAATGCCGTCGTGCTGCTCTCTTCACGCCTGCCCGTGCGACTTTATTCCCTTACAAGTCGGACGTTGCAGGCTATTTTTGTTACAATAAATGGAGGAAAATAACAGATGTCGTCAAAAATGACATTTTCTTTAGTTTTAGTTTTAATGTTGGTATTCGTATCAGGCACAGCACTCGCGCAAACGATGAGACTTAGTAGGGATCTCCATAATGGTAATCCTACTGCAGCAGCGCAACACCTTGGAGAAAAACAGTTCTCCATTCTTCGGGCATCCATTGATAACAACGGGCTCCTCAGCGATCTGGGCCCTCATGCTATATCTACGTTTCCAGCACTTAGTGGCGCTTTTCCAAATCTGGCTGACCTCTTTGAATTCGGTGGCACGATTGAGCTCCTGCTGGAACAACGCGAAGGTCTGGCGGGAACACCAGCAGAAGGTCAAACGGAGAAAGACCTGCTGCATCGCCTCGTTATCACCGAAATCATGTGGGGAACAGATGCTGCTGGGGTAAATAGTGATGACAATCCGGATCCAGTGGTTGCTCAATGGATTGAAGTCTACAACCCAGGTGCTGCCTTAAAAGTGGCAGAGGCTTCTGCGGATAGGGATGATCTTCGTCTTCTGTTTACCGCAAACAAACGGGTTGAGCGCGATAAAGTGATACTTGATCGGAAGGGCCCCGGTGTTCATACTGAGGTTCCAGCTGATGCATTAGGTGCTCGCACCTTCACCGTCGTTGACCGTGTGAGTGTTATCAACCGTTTTGGTTCCAGATGGGAGCCGCCCGGTCAGAGTGGTCGGACATCAGCGTCTGCGGATGGCAAACATCCCGTGAAAAATCTCGTCTCCATGTACCGCAAGCGTAGCACGAACGCTGATAAAACTGCCTACACGGCTCATGATCCCAATAGCAAAGCCGGCGAACACAGATTCGGGGACGGCACCGATAGCAGTCAGTGGGTCGCATCCGTCGGACGTATCAATATGTCGGGTAATTTCATCGGCACACCGGGGACGGTTCAGCAGGATGAAGGTGGTATTGCGACGCAAAGTAAAGCACCCGCCTCGCTTCCCGGCACTTCCGTCATCATCAACGAGATTTACAACTCAGACAGGCTCCAGTGGATTGAACTTCATAACACCGGTAGTGCTGCACAAGAAGTCAAAAAATGGACGATGCACGCTGCTTATGAGGATGCTGATGGAGACAGGTTACAGCGGACGGTCTTTTCGATTCCTGATAAGGGCACGAGCATTCCTGGGGGTGGTTTCTTGGTCATCACGAATCGGGATCCCGCCGATAGCGTCTTGGTGGGTGGTATGGATCTCCATGATACCAACAGCGACAAGTTCCCAGCAGGTGCACAGCAGCTGTATATCGTTGTGAATGGTGGTGATGACGAGTGGATGCCTGCTGACGATTTCCTGCTTGTTCTCAGAAACCGCAACGATAGAACCAACCACGAAGGGATCGTAGACATCGCCGGTAATCAGTTCATTGAGCAGGCGAATGTCTCGGATGCCTGGCCTTTGAAAGGATGGAGTGTCGCCATTGCGAACGCTGACATCAATACAGAAAGGATTGATGCGAATGACTGGGGTGGTGCTAACAGTAGCATACCTCGTAACGCCGGTATGACGTATGCGCGTATCGAGCAGAAGACGGGTGCACAGCGTTCAGAGAAAGACCACTGGCGTAAGGACGGTGCCGTCAACGGTTTGGGGTATGACCCGAATGTAGATATGGCAATCGCACCCGGAACGCCGGGGTATGCCAACAACGCCCGGAAGGCAAACCCCGCCGACATTATGGGTAAAGTCGTTATCAGTGAGATTATGTATGATGCCGGTGACAACGGCAATCTCACGCAGTGGATAGAACTCTACAACTCTTCCTTCACGGAATCGGCACATCTCAACGGGGATTGGGAACTGGAGATTCGCAACATTGACCCGGATGTCGAGTCTTACGTCGATGCGAAGTTCACGTTTGATGGCACTTCTGTGATTCTGCCGAACCAGACGCTGTTGTTGGTCTCTGACCGTAGCAGTGCGAGTGATGTGGTGTCCCACCGCGTCTATAACCTGTATCAGAAGCACCGCAACGCACTCGGTCTCTCGGCACGCAAGAGTGTGCTTTTGATGGCACACCCGATGACGCGAATGATGGCACGATGGCAGCCTCGTGGATAACGGCACAGAGCGTCGGGAGCTACTACGGACACCGCGATGATGTCGGGTCACCCGGACATCGGGAAGGCAGCCCCTTACCCATCGCACTCTCCAGTTTCCGTCCCGTGCGCGACAAAGCAACAAGCGCAGTCGTGATTACATGGGTCACCGAATCTGAGTTGAACAATGCTGGCTTTAACATCCTGCGAAGTGAAACCAAAGACGGTGCGTTCCAGGTCATCAACGTCAAAGGCATTGTTCCCGGACACGGCACCACTTCTGAAAAGCGTATGTATACCTACACAGATACAACTGCGAAACCCAACGGTGTTTACTACTACCAGATTGAGGATGTTTCTCTTGATGGCAAACGCACGACCTTGCGCACGACACACTTACGTGGAAACGTCAGTGCGGGTGGTAAACTTACAACGCATTGGGCGGAGCTAAAATCGTTTGGCAAATAGGTCAGACACCAAGGTTGTTCAGGGATGAAAATAAGTGAACTAACCTATCAGGGCAGTGGACTTCGGTTCGCTGCCCTGTTTTTTTATAGCCGTCAGCCGTCAGGGCGGGAAATCAACGGTATGAATGCCTTAGGGCATTCCCCGTCTCCGAAACCCTTTCAGCGGTCAGTAAAGAAAAGGGGTGTGTGGTAACACTTGCGTCTTTGCCTACGCAAGTCGCGTGTGGACTTGCGGGACAATGCTGACGACTGAAAGCGCAGTGCCCTGACGGCTGACTGCTAATCGCTGACGACTATTAAAAAACCTTTTGAAAAAAGCGAACCGTGTGTTATAATAAAATCGTATTTGAGCGCGTTCAACAGACACAAGCGTATAAAAAAAGATAACCTATTGGATTGTCCACCTTTGAATTGTAGGTGAATTCGTTGGTAGTAGTGCGATTTATCGCACGTCCTCCGCGTAACAACGGGCAATAAATTGCCCTACTACAAACGAAACTACTTCCAATTTTAGACTGGACAGACTACTACAACCATTATGCTCAGACCGAAACTGAATCGCTTTGGCACACGCTATCGACATGGCTACTCTACTACAACCATTATGCTCAGACCGAAACCCAGTATTGAGACAATTCAACCGTATCAGGGAGGGAAACCGATTGAAGAGGTCCAACGCGAGTTGGGCATCACGGATATTATCAAACTCGCATCTAACGAAAACTCGCTGGGTCCATCGCCGTTGGCACTACAGGCGATTGCTGAGAGCACGGCACAGGTGCACCTCTATCCCGACGGCAACGCCTTCTATCTCAAAAATGATCTGGCGGCGCATCTGGGGATTTCTGCTGAGCATCTGATTTTAGGAAACGGTTCAAACGATGTGCTGCAACTCATTGCTGAAGCGTACCTTGCACCCAATGATGAGGTTATCTACGCAGCGGGCGCGTTCGTCGTCTATAGTCTCGTAACGAAGTTGTGTAGCGCGAGAGCCGTTGTCGTGCCGATGCAGAACGACACACACGACCTCTCGGCTATGGTAGGCGCAATCACCCGTAAGACGAAAGTTATCTTCGTGGCAAATCCGAACAACCCTACCGGCACAATGGTCACTGCCGAGGAGACAGCGGCGTTTATGGAACAGGTGCCAGACGATGTGCTTGTCGTCTTTGATGAGGCGTACTATGAATATGTCCTGCGTTCCGACTATCCGCAGACGCTGCCTTATGTCTTAGGGGGACGGAATTTTATCATTACTCGGACGTTTTCCAAAATCTATGGACTCGCTGGACTCCGTATCGGTTACGGTATCGCACCCCCTGCGTTAGTTGAGACGCTGAATCGGGTTCGGCAGCCCTTCAATTGTAGTCTGGTGGGACAGGCGGCGGCGCGTGCTGCACTTAAGGATACCGCGCATGTCAAAAAGAGCCAAGCGAGCAACACTGCTGGAAAAACCTTCCTCTATGAAGCGTTTGATGACATGGGACTCCGTTATACACAAACCGAAGGCAACTTTATCATGTTGCACTTGGAGCAGTTAGGAACAGAGGTTGCCGATGCGTTACTGCAAAAAGGGGTCATCGTCCGACCTATCGGGGGCTACGGCTATCCGAATGCGATACGCGTAACGATTGGGACACAAGAAGAAAATAAAAGATTTATCACATCTCTGGAGCGTAGTTTGCAAAATAGTAGTCAGCAGTCAGCAGTCAGTAACGCGTTGTGAGTATTACAAACTATCGCAACTGTCAAGACGATTTACTGATGGCTGATAGCCGACAGCCAAAAAATATGAAACAACTCATACAACTCAATAACAGACGACCTACCCGAAAAATTATGGTAGGCAATATCCCGATCGGTGACGGTAATCCCATCTCTATCCAGACGATGACGACGACCCTGACCCACGACATAGACGCTACATTAGCACAAGTAGAGCGGTGTGCCGAGGCAGGGGCGCAGATTGTCCGCGTCGCTGTGCCTGAAGAGCCGGACGCGAAGGCACTCTCTACGATTGTCCGGCGGGCACCGGTCCCGATCGTCTCGGATATCCATTTCAATTACCGATATGCCCTCGTTGCAGTCGATGCGGGAGTGGCAAAAGTTCGTATCAATCCGGGAAACATCGGTAGCGAAGAACGGATTTCAGAGGTGCTGTCTGCAGCAAAAGCGGCGAATATCCCGATACGTATCGGCGTAAATGAGGGATCGCTCGAAAAGGATCTGTTAGAAAAATACCCGTCTCCAACAGCCGAGGCATTGGTAGAGAGTGCGATGCGGCACGTCAACATCTGCGAAGCTCACGACTTCAGAGACATCGCCATCTCCGTTAAGTCGAGCGATCCGCTTCGGATGATAGAAGCGAACCGTCAACTTTCAGCGAAAATCCCGTACCCATTGCATCTCGGTGTAACAGAAGCCGGAACACCGCGGCGGGCGCACGTCAAATCGACCCTCGGTATTGGGACGCTCTTGCAAGAGGGGATCGGGGACACCATCCGCATCTCAATTACAGGAGACCCCGTCGAAGAGGTACTGACTGCGAAAGAACTCCTGCGAGCACTTGGCATGGCATCGGATATGCTGGATGTCGTCTCTTGTCCGTTCTGCGGTCGTGGCGATCCCAGTGCGGATTATGAGAACATCGTTGCGGTTGCTGAGGAACTTCTGGAGAAACACGGCATAAAGATTCCGGTAGCCGTGATGGGGTGTGAGGTTAACGGACCGGGTGAAACGCGCAATGCTGAGGTAGGTATCCATTTAGGGGGCAGAGAACTTGCTGTCCTGAAGGTCCGTGGCGAGCGAGTGCGCACGTTCCGCGGCAGAGATGAAGTTAATCCTGAATTTTTAGCAAACGCATTGTTAGAAGCCGCACAGCAGTTGCAGGCAACTCAGAGCGAAACCGTCTCATAAAGAAAATGAACAATCTTTGGCAGTCTATCCAAAAAGCAGTTCGATTAATCCCTTTTCAGATTGGGTTGCTCGCGCTATTTTTCTGTGTCTACCACCTATTCCTATTTTACTGCATGCGTGAGACAGCCGTCAATCTCGGTGCAGTGCGGTATAGAACGCACATTGTCCCACTTTACGCTGAACCGAGCTTCGACTTGAGTTTATGGGTATTGCCTGCTATCGTGGTGTGTGTCGGTTTTTTGTATCTCTGCCACAAGTATCTGCTTTCAGGTGTGTCTGTGCGACGTTTAATCTGGATAGCGGTTATCTGTTTCGTTGCGATTAACGTTAGCGTTGCACTGATTGATGGCTACCGCGAGATTGAAAAAGAAGGCGAGACCAACCGAGTCTTAGGGCTTTTGGAGCCGTATACGCGAACTTCGTTGGAGTATTACGGCGATGTGCCACGGGTTGATGAACTCGGACTCCGCGCATTTCTACGAGATTATAGCAAACCGGAATTATTTGATACACTCTCAGGTCACACACGCACGCATCCGCCGGGGGGCGTGCTTTTCTTATGGTTCTTTAGCAAGATTTTCGGTTACAATCTTGTATCGGCATCCCTAATTTCAATTATCTTCACTGCGCTTGCGGTGATACCGATCTATTACCTCGGCGAACGGCTCTATGGTACAAAGGTCGCTCGCTATGCGCTTCTCCTTTTCCTTATCACCCCGAACTTCGTGATGTTCACCGGTACATCAATGGACGGTCCATTCAGTGTTTTCCCAATTCTCAGCGTCTACCTCTTTTATGAGGCGCGAGCGCGGGAGGTCTTACCCGACCAAACGTGGCACGAATTTCGTCCTTATAGTTTGCTAACAGGACTTTCACTGGCACTCGGAATGTTCATGACGTATTCAACGGTTGTCGTCGGTGTTTTTCTCTGTATTATCCCGTTGCTGGAACGAAAGCGGTTTGTACAGTATCTGAAGGTTTTGCTGTTCGCAGCTGCCGGGTTCGTCGGATTCTACTTACTCCTTTTTGTCTTGACGGGATTTCGTCCGATTGAGGCACTCGTGGCAGCTATTGCAAAAGATGAGATGGGGATGGGGACGGGTTACGAAAGCCTCTCACGTTATCTTCACCTGAGCTTCGCCAACCTATTCGCTTTCCTCATTGGCGTAGGGCTTCCGATAACGACTGTTTGGCTCCGACAGGTCGTATCCGCAATAACGGAATGGCGACGGGAGGCACTCTCATCGGTACAAGAGCGTTATGACCCGCGTACTCCTTGGATACTCCGTCATGAAAAATTAGACGGCTTCGTCATCGGTTTCCTGATAACACTCCTCTTTTTCACATTTTCCACCCTGTTTACGATGGAGGTTGAGCGCATCTGGATCTTCATGGTGCCGTTTTTCGTGATTCCTGTCGCCAAACACCTTGTAGATCGCTCGCTATCCGATCTCTATTGGGTTGGGGGTATCCTCACGGTGCAACTCATCGTTGGAGAAGTGCTGCTTTATACATATTGGTGATAGCGAACCGCGAACCGCGAATAGCGATCTTTATGCGAATTCTTTACGTCATCGACTCTATGACAAAAGACGGTGCCGAATCGCAATTACTCAAAACTTTGGACCGGTTGCCACCTGAACGGTATGAGGCGTACGTCGTACTAAGCCGTGCTGAAGGGGAACGTGTGTCCGAACTCCTTGAAATGTCCTGTGTTCGGGATGTCGCTACGCTGACGGGTGAAAATAGACCGAAGCGATTACTGGAAAAGGCGTTTGCCCTCGGTGGTATTGTCAATTCAATAAAACCGGACATCGTACACAGTTGGTTGTGGTATTCCAATTTCCTCTGCGGACTTTCGCGGAAATGCGGCCTTTGGCGTAAAGTGCCGTTCATTGCCTCACAGCGCGGTGATTACCACGCGAGGTACAGCAAATTCCGGCTCTGGCTGACAGAAAAACTTATCTACAATCCCGCCGATATTCTCCTAACGAATTCCGCACAAATTGAACGGCATCTTCATCAACGCTATCCAGACAAACAGATTCTTAGCATTCCCAATCTAATAGAATTACCCACCGAAGAATGGTCTCAACAACACCGAGACGATACCCGCGAGAAGTCAATCGTAAGTGTCGGACGCTTTGCCCCTGAAAAGGGACATCGCTATCTGATTGAGGCATTGTGTCTGCTTGATCCAAAAGAGACGCCATGGCGATGCACGTTTCTCGGTGATGGAGAATTAGAGGCAGAACTTCGCGCACTTACAGAAAAGCACAGACTTTCGGAGCATATCAAATTCCCAGGTTTCTGTGAAGATGTCTTCTCTGTGCTTTTGACGGCGGATGTCTTTGTGCTACCGTCGCTGCATGAGAGTTCACCGAATGCATTGATTGAAGCGATGGGGGTCGGGATGCCGTGTATAGTGTCAGATGTCGGTGGTATCACAGACTTGATTGAGAGCGGGGAGAACGGTATTCGGATCCCACCACAAAATCCAGAGGCGTTGGCAGCAGCAGTGGATTGGGTGTTGACGCAACCTGACTTTGCGAGGGAGTTGGGCAGAAACGCTCGCGCAACGATCCAGCAAAAGTTTGATAGTGCGGAATCTATGCGGAAGTTAGAAGATATTTATCGACAATTTTTATCGGAACAATAGGGTGGGTTAATAAATGCGGGGTTTCCTTAAAAATGTAGTCGCCTTCGTCGTGTGTCTATTGGGTATACCTGTTTTCATTCGAGAGTGGGTGCGTCGGAATCAGGTTGCTATCCTCCTGTATCACGATCCGAAACCCGCGGTTTTCGCGAGACATATCGCCTTCCTCTCTCGCCACTACACGCTTATTTCACTGGATACACTGGTGGCAGCAATCCAGCGATCCGATTTCTCAGAGATTCCTCCGAAAAGTGTTGTGATTACAATTGACGACGGACATGCCGGAAATTTTGAACTTTTGCCGATTTTCAAACAATACCAGCTGCGTCCGACACTCTATGCCTGCACACAGATTATCAATACACACCGGCATTTCTGGTTTAAAGTAGACGGACAATCTAAGGCGGAGAAAGAGCGACTCAAAAGACTCTCGAACGCAGAACGATTAGCACATCTCAAAAATACAGCCGATTTTGAACCCGAAAAAGTATATCCAGACAGACAAGCCCTCAACATGTCTGAAATCAAAGAGATGGTAGTGCACGTTGACTTCCAACCCCACACCCAGTTCCATCCAATTCTACCGCGCTGCACAGAAACGGAGTGTAAGCAGGAGATTCTCGGAAGTAAAACGGATTTGGAAGGGATTTTGGGGATTGAATGTTCGCATTTCAGTTATCCAAACGGCGACTATACCGAACGCGAGGTTGAGATTGTGAAGACAAGTGGGTTCCGTTCCGCTCGGACAACCGAGATTGGATGGAACACGTTAGACACCTCGCCGTATCAGCTGAAAGCCGTTCCGATTACCGATACTGCTGGACTCACTCTTTTCCGTGCGGAACTGACAACGATTCCGCAACGGTTTAGCAGATGGGTGACTTCCCTATTGTGGCGCAGATGAAAAACGAATTGACAAAATGGCACGCTGCCTACATTCAGAACGCTTATCGCGAATTGGAACGAGGCACAACACGCAGCCAACTCGATGCGTTAGGCATTGACGGAACTGGCAAACGGGTGTTGGATGTTGGTTGTGGTCCTGGAAATCTGCTTGTTGCCCTCTCTGCTGATGCCCCGGAACTCCTTATTGGTGTCGATATTGACCCGCGTTTCTTGGTGTGTGGACGTGCTTACATCGAGCAGTTAAATCAGCAGCCTGCCGAAACACCTCACCTGATGTGTGCTGCGCTCCCTACCTTACCCTTTGCAGATGAGACCTTTGATCTCGTAACCTGTTTCCTCGTTATGCCACATGTACCAGATGACAGCGTTGCTTTAACCGAACTCGCACGTATATTAAAACCGGGTGGTACACTGGCGATCTCTGGGCACGGTTTAGGGTTCCCGCTTCGCTACCTCAAGCGTTTCAGACTGAAACCGCTACAGATGTATCTGGCGAGTCTCATTTATCGGGGCACTGGGAAGAAGTGGATACGAAACACGCTGCAAAATGACCAAAAAATATGCGACATTTTAAGCAGTGTCGGTGTAATCCCAAAGATGCGGCACTACAATAAGCGGGTACTTGGATGTGTCGCAACTTACTGGATTAAGGCGATTAAGAGGGAGATTAGCCCTAAGGCGATGCAGTAGTACGAGAAGTGTGAGAACTTGCCTCGGTTCAGCACGACGAGTAGAAACCGCAAGGCGATATAACCGACGATAAACGCAGCGAGCATGCCGCCACCAACGATGTGGATTGCTATCGTTGTGTCTTCAAGGTCCCGGATCTTCAGCGCAACTGCACCGAGGATGGCAGGAATCGAGAGTAGGAAAGAGTATTCCGCCGCTGTCTTTGCTGGAATCCCTAAAAACAGTGCTAACGAGATGGTCGTTCCAGAACGAGAGATACCGGGTGTAATAGCGCAACCTTGTGCGATCCCGATGAGGGGTGCGTGCCATACTTTCAATTGTCCGACTGAATCATCAGAAGGGGCTGCGTTCTTTCTGCGAAGGCGAGGGAGTTGGAGAATCGCACCGGTGAGAATTAGCATAACACTCACAATCAGGACTTCCTCGAAAAAGGACTCTAACTGCGTCTTGAATACCACTGCGATCACACCTGTCGGAATCGAACCGAGCAGTATCAAATAGATAAATTTCAGTTCAGGCGCGGTGCTAAGCGTCACCCTTGGCTGTTTCCACAATAGCGAGTTTCCAAGCGTAGAAAGTCCACCTACCACTAATTGCTTTATGGCATCGCGGTATACGACGAGTACAGCGGCTAATGTGCCGACATGAAGCATCACATCGAAGAAAACAAGAGGTTCCTTGAGTCCGAGAAATTGTTGTGCTAAGACGAGATGTCCTGAGCTACTAACGGGTAGGAATTCGGTTAGACCTTGTAGGATGCCAAGGAGGATTGCTTCAAGAAAAGTCATAACCCTATTGTAGCACCGAATCTGCAAACCGGCAAGGGGAATTAAATGGGTTATAAGTTATAAGTTAAGAGTGGTTTGTGGTAGTTCGGACGTTTGTAATATCTACAACGCACTTTTGCTAAGGTCCGAATTGCGAAAAGCGCAGCGTGCTGAGAGTGGAGCGTAGCGGAACGCCCTGACCGCTGATAGCCATTTCCCATTGATGTAATTCCAAGATTGGTGTATAATGCATTGACACTGCGCCAGTTATATGTTAAAATTCTGGTAAAATGTTTAGGAGGGTGTGAAAATGCGTAAAAGTCTATTCCTGTTCGGGCTTTCGGCAATTTGTATATTTGCTGTGAGCCTATCTTATGCCGTCGAGGACACGGACATCCTCGTCTATTACTCTTTTGATAAACTCAGTGGGAATAAAGTTACCGATGATTCCGGTAACGGCAACGATGCGGAGTTGGTAGGAAAAGGTTCGCTTGTTGATGGAGCGTTCAACAAAGCAATCCGTCTGAACGGCGGTGTCGTCCAGATGGCTCAGAACGATTTTATCGTACCAATTGGCGAGAAAACGGAAATCACGATGGAAGCGTGGTTTTACCTGCATCAACACGCCTCGTATGACGGGATTATCTCGATCGAAGCCGCTGCAGGAGGGTGCTGCGAATTTCGGACGATGGTGAATCCGGGTTTCAATCCGTTCTGGGATGCCGGACATCACGCCGACAAAAGCCTCGCCAATTATCAGTTTGAGTTAGATGAGTGGTATCACTACGTTTTGGTGGCTGATGGTGTTGACGGAAAGATCTATGTCAACGGCGACTTTATCGGTGAACAGAAAGAAAATTTTAAGTGGCCCAAGTTCAAAGAGGCAGCGATCTATATCGGGGCAGGTGAAAACCCTAATCTTCACAAAGTAGAAGATGCTGTTATTGATGAGGTTGTCATATACGCCAAAGCGTTGACTGAGGACGAGGTGAAAGCATCAATGGAACTGAGCGTGCCGGGGGTGCTTGCTGTTGAGGCACACGACAAATTGGCAGTGACCTGGGGAGAACTAAAAACCGATTTTTAATTGGCTATCAGCGGTCAGGGCGTTCGCTTCGTTCACTTTCGGCTGTCGGAGTAGCCGTCCTGACCAAAAATAAAAAGGAGATTTTATGAAATTAGGATTTTTATCAAAGATTTTTGAGGGCGCATTGAGCATTGAAAAAACATATAACCAGTGCGACGCAGCACTTAAGGAACTCAAAGACTATAATGAAAAACGTCAACAGCCGGAGTTTCACATCTCAAATGAGGAGAAAGCCGAATTAGACGAGATTGTCAATACTGCTATTACAAATGCGACGCGTATTATTGCAAGGGAAGGCGATCGGAATTGGCCCGGCGTATTTCGAGAGATGCACAAGAATTTAGCGGATCTCTATTTGGAACTTGACGAACACGACAAAGTCCGGGCAGCGTGTGAACGTATGCAAGATTACGGCGAAGTTGGCAGACAAGAAGCCGATGAAATATTGGAAAGCCTAAAAGAAAAAGAAGGGTAGTGGTTGTCAGTTATCAGTTGTTGGTATCTGGTGGTCACATATTATTTCACTGCCACAAATGTCTCTTAACTGAAAACTGACGACTATAATGCAATTTCTGAATCCTGCCGCGTTTTATCTGTTAGGTGCAATTCCGATCGTAGTGTTCCTGCATTTCTTGAAGTTGCGCCGCTACACCTACCTTGTTCCGAGCATCATGCATTGGCTATCCACCGACGAGGATCGGAGAGCCAATGTCCCGTTCCAACGGCTTCGGAATATACTTCTCCCACTCCTACAAGTGCTTTTTTTGCTGCTCCTTACGTGCAGCGTGGCGCGTCCGACGTTGCGTAGACCTGGGTTCATGCCCGGAAAGGCGATTCTCATTGTCGATAATTCTGCGAGTATGCTGTCCGAGGAAAGTGGACAGACCCGGCTTTCGCTCGCAAAAGCGGCGGCATTGGAGCAGGTTGCGCAAATCTCTGCAGGCAGTGGGATCATGCTCATGGTAACGCAAGAGACTGGCACTTATATCCAACAAGCCTTCACGACTGATACTGCACAACTCCAACGCGCCATAGAAAATATCACACCGATCCACGCCCCCCGCAATCTCCGTCCGGTTTTTGACGCTGTAACACGTTACACCGACTCACCACAAGACCAAGTCTTTTTTATCAGCGATACTTTTGAAAACCTACCAGACATCCCGCTGACACTTCATAAAATTCCCGTCGGTGCAGATGCCGAAAATATGGGTATCATCCTGTTCAGTGTTGACATCGTGCAAGATCAATACGAAATCCTGGTCGGTATCCAAAATTTCACACAGACCTCCAGCGAATTCAACGTTCAATTGGCAGTGGAAAACGCGCCTCTTGATGACAGAACGATAAGTATCCCTTCAGAGACAACCCAATCGGTGCTGTTTTCAGGGGATCCAAGGGGTTTAGCGGGAAAGGTTATCAGGGTCCACCTTGGAATAGCAGACGATTTTTCGCTCGATAACAGTGTCTCCGCAATCCTACCGGGTATATCACCTTTGAAAATCTTACTCGTCAATGACAATCAGAAATCCCTGCTGCCTGAGCTGCTGCGTGCGTACGGAAGCCATGTCGATTTAGACGTGGTTCTCCCAACAGATTATCACGGGACGGGTGATGCCGATATAGCGGTTTTTGATGGTAGCACTCCTGCTGGACGTGAGACGTTTAGCGGTGCTTTTGAAGTCACTTCCCGAGCGCGTCTTATCTTTATCAATCCGGGCAGCAATCTGCCGTTCGTTCAGGTTTCCGATGCTTCGGCTGTAAAGAGCAGTAGCGGATCTACCCGCGTCATCAGAGCAGATGCGGCGCATCCACTCATGGCAGATGTCTCATTACAAGGATTGCAAGTGCGGGAATCTGTGTATCGAGACCTACCCATCTGGGGATATTCTCTTGTTGAGACGGAGAAGGGTTCGCTAATCTGGCTCGGAAACCCCGGAGCCGACACGCAATTGCTCGTTTTTGAGTTTGATGCCTTCAATCCAGAAATATCTACGTTCGCGGTGTCTATACCGGGACCGCTGTTTGTTTATCAGTGCTTAGCGTGGTTTGAAGCAGGGGTTGCCCCACTCCAACCCCTTGGGTCTCAGACAAGGAGGACTCGGCACGCATTCAAAACCGGAGAACAGGTAGTTATCGCGTTGGAAAACACGGATATGCCGTTTCGCATCCAAAAACCTGATGAGACGATGGTCACGGTAAACAATACAGTATTCACTGAGACCGATCTCGTGGGTGTCTATACGCTTTTCGCCCATGATGGGAGGGAATTAGAGCGGTTCACAGTCAACCTGCTGGACACTGCAACGTCCACACTCTCACAGTCCAGAACCATAAAAGCGGACGCGGAAAATATCTCAACATCCCTTGAAACCGGTTTGCAACCGATGGCGCAGGAGGTGTGGCGTTTTCCCGCAGTGCTCGCGTTGATTGTTTTGTTTGTGGAGTGGTGGTTTTATCACCGAGAGCGGCTGTAACGGACGTGGGTTAACGGTTTCCTACGCTACAAAGAGGTCTGTGATGGAAAATAAAAAAGGGCGGATACGTCATCCGCCCTACAGTCTTGATAAACTACTATTTTCCTCACTTGTTTATAGCATTGAGGATATCCTGCAGAAGTTGACCTTTCGTTTTCACACCCGCGATACGTCCGACATCCTTTCCATCTTTGAATACAATGTAAGTCGGGTGTCCTCTGACCAGATATTTTCGATGCGTTTGCGGACCCTGGGCAATATTCATTTTCGCAACAGCAAATGTATCTCGGTTCTCTAAAGCAACTTGGGCGACAACTGGCGCCATCCTTTGGCAGAAGGGTCACCCATCCTTCCAGAATTCAAGCACAACAGGTACCTCAGATCCGAGTACAAGCGTCGCAAAGGTCGCATCGGTGACCGTGAAAGGAATACCAGAGGTTCTACTTTCAGTGGTAAAGGTGATGTCAAGGTCGGTTTCGTTGCCTGCAGCGTCGCTAACTTTCCCGGTAATAACGTAGGTGGTCCCGCTGTCAAGCTCTTTGCCCCTGACCAGTTCGAGAATTCCTTTTTTACCGTCAACTTTGCCGAGCCAACCGACATCAACGCCCCCTGTGGTTTGCAGTGCGATGTTTCCAGTTACCTCTTCATTGAAATCAATTTCAATCCGTGCCCGCGTGTTAACCACATCAGACTTAATGTCCTTGTTGCCATCACTGACGGTACCACCTGTAATTCGAGGTGCGTCGGTATCGGGTGTACGGACGGTATAAGTGAGTGTTTGGCTTCCGTCCTTCCAAGTGATTGTCAAAGCGAGGGGCCCTGGATCAAATGGACCCGTGATGTCCACAAACCTGCCGGTGGTTTCCGCATCACCTGAAGAGACTGTAATATCCTCTGGTCTTCTGTCAAAGGTGAGCGTAATCGTATCGTCCGCATCAAGCGTCGCGCCGGCTGCTGGTCTTGCCCTTACAAACGCCACGGGCGGTCTGACGGTATAGGTGAGCGTCTGGGTGCCATCCAACCAAGTGATCGTCAAGGCGAGATCGCCCGGCTCAAAAGGACCTGTAATTTTTATGGCTTTACCATCAACAGTAGCGACCCCTGCGCTTGCTTCAACACCCTCCGGTGGGTTGTCGAAAGTAAGCGTGATCGTATCGTCCATATCAAGGTTCGCCCCGTCTACTGGTCTCGACCGGACAAACGTTGCAGGGTGTCTGACGGTATAGTTGAGCGTTTGGCTTCCGTCCTTCCAGGTGATAGTCAGAGCGAGATCACCCGGATCGAAAGGTCCTGCGATTGTCACGGTTTGGTCAGCGATTGTAGCGACCCCTGTGCTTACCCTAACGTCTTCTGGCATACTATCAAAAGTAAGCGTAATGGTTCCGTTAACCTCAAGTTGGGCATTGGCTACTGGTACTGCGCTAACGAACGTCGCGGGCTGTCTGATGGTGTATGTGAGCGTTTGAGTGCCATCCAACCAAGTGATCGTCAAGGCGAGTGCGCCTGGGTCAAATGAACCTGCGATTGTTACGATCTGGTCAGCGATTGTAGCGACCCCTGTGCTTACTTCAACGTCTTCTGGCATATTATCGAAAGTGAGGGTGATGGTATCGTTGATCTCAAGCTGCGACTCAGCCACTGGATTCACACTGACAAACGCCACAAGTGGACGCACGGTTTTTCCCATCTGTCCGGCAACGAGGACCAAGTCAAGGATATTGACGATACCGTCACCGGTGACATCTGGATTCGGCATCTGATCTGCGGCGACCGCCTTGCCAAAATGTGAGGCGATAAACGTGATATCCAAGATGTTTATCGTTCCATCGGCATTAACATCGGCTGCCCTCAAAGTATCAAGATTCGCCTCTTGGGCGTGACCCGTTGTTAGGCAGATCAAGGTTAAGCCGAGTATTAGGAACGGGCAAATTACTTTTTTCATCCGTTTTTGTTTCCTTGTATTGAATTGGTTTATTCAGTATCTTCAATGCCTAAGAGGTCGAGAATGCGTTGCACCAGATCCGCCTTGGGTCTTGCTCCGGCAAAGCCTCCTATAAGTTCACCATCTTCAAATACGATGTATGTAGGCGTTCCCCGAATTTGGTATGCAGCGGTTTTCTCCGGCTGTGTGTTTACATCCAGTTTGACGAAACTGAAGGTATCACGATATTCCAATGCGACTTCAGCGACCACCGGTCGCATCAATATGCAGAAGGGTCAGGTATCGTCTTTAAATTCTACGACAATAGGCAATTCAGCACCTAAAACGATCTCGTCAAAAGTTGCATCCGTGACTTCAAAAGGGATACCAGATCTCTTACCGAAATGGCTTGCGACTAATGTTAAGTCGAGAATATCAACGGTTCCGTCGGCATTGACATCGGCGGCAGCAGGTTGATTTCCGCTAAGAGACTCACCGAAGTAGGTAGCGATGAGAGTTAGGTCGAGGATATTTACAGTGCCGTCGGCATTGACATCAGAAGCACTCAAAGGGTCGAAGTCGACATCTTGCGCGTGGCTCAAGGTCATGCCACTCAGCATGAGGCTTGCCATTAGCAACAGACAGACGAATTGTCTCATTAATTTCTCCGTGTGTGGTTTATGCGTGTGGGCGGTGCCATTCTTGGACCGCTTCTGGGATTGCTTGAAGATTTTCGATAGTCGTTTGTAGCGGAATCGCGCACTCCGGTCCAATTAGTGGAACACCCGCTTCAAGATTCTTCACGACTTCCCCTTTAACGTCTTCTGGTTCTTTGGCAAACAACGTTTCGGGGTTGTTGATATTGCCAACGAGAGCAATACGCTCTTGGACAATCTCCATCGATTCCTGTGGCTCGTTTTTAGAGTCGTAGTGGAACGCTGCCATCCCGGTCTGTGCGATGTACTCCATTCGATCAACCGTACGTCCACAGATATGTAAGATTAAGGGAATCGGGATCCGTTCAACGAATTCAATGTGGAGGTCTCGGAGGTAGCGATGGTAGTATTCTCCACTAACGAGATCGCCTGTAGCGTGGTCTGGCAGGGTAAGTGCGTCTGCGCCTGCCTCGATTTGCGCGACCCCGAATTGTACAGTCGCTTCCTTCATCCGATCAAGTGCAAGTTTCGTCTTGCCGGGATCGTCAAGAGATAGTAAGAGAAAGGGCTCAACACCAAAGCAGTGGTAGCCGAGCGACCAAGGTCCCATCGTCTTTCCGATGACAGCGACTTCGTCGCCATATTCTTTTTTCAGGATTTTGATGGCTTCAAGGACACATTGGGTATCAGGATGCGTCAAGAAATCATCGGGAACTGTGATTTCATCGACATCCTCCCAGATCGGTTCGCGCATCTTAACAGTGGGCCAGTTGTCCTTCTGCTCCCACTGGATTTTGCATCCGAGTGCGCTTGATTCTTGGATGATTGAAAAGACCGGCATGATGGAGTCGAATCCAAGTTCGGTGTAGCTTGTCGCAGCGAGACGCGCCATAAGTTCCGGCTCCCGATTCGCTTGTGGGAATGGGGCATCGACGAGGTCCATGAGTTCAACGGTCGCCACAGATGTAGGGTTGCAAACCGGTGTGCGATCGGTGGGTTCATTGCGAAGGGCGGCGAGTACACGTTCACGTCCGGTCATTGATTTGGTAGTTTGATTTTGCACTTTTTGCCTCTATTCTTTTATGGTGCCTTCTCGAAAGACACCCATCATCTTTTCGCTACCAGTGTATCAAATACGCTAAGTCTATTATAGTTTGAAAAACAGTTTTTGTGCAAGGTTTTCCGGTGGGTTATTTATACTGTAAAGATGGGGTGTTTCTACTGAGTAGTGCTGCGATTGCACATCCTAAAGCATCTGCAGCGTGACTGGGTGTGACAGGCTTCTTCATACCCAAGAGTTTTTGGGTCATGCGCATGACCTGTGTTTTGGAGGCATTGGAGATGCCGGTAACAGCAGATTTGACGGATTGTGGGGAGAGCATCACAACTTCAACATCGTTCTGGACAGCAGCGAGTTGCAAAACCCCAATCACCTCTGCAGTCGGTAGGCAACTTTTTTGGTTCCGATTCCAATAAACAGATTCTATACTGATTTTGGAGGGGTTCCATTCGGTTATCAATTCCGTGGCGTGCTGATAGATTTTCAAAAGTCGATCGGGCCGCTGCGCATCTGAATCGGTTCGGATATTACCGTGTGCTAAGCAGACGAACCCGCTACCACCGCGGGCGACAACGCCGTATCCGCAATTCGCTAATCCTGAATCAAAACCGATTGCGATTTTCATTTTTCCAGATTGCGCTTTCATGATTGTAACCCTATTTTTGAGTATGCGTTCGATTTAGAGGTTGAGGAGGTGTTGCAGTTGGGTTGTGTCTCTCAAAATCGCTGTTACTGTTAGACCGCGTTCATGTTTAACTTATAACTTATAACCGACAACCATCTTACATCTGTTGGCTTGGTGCAGAGAGGACACCGCGTGAGGCACTCATCTCCTCTTCCCGTAAAGCGACCCTGACGTTTGGGGCACGGGTGAGTAGGAGCCCAACGAGTGCGTCGTGGCTATATGCGCAATCGAAAGCGACAGTATCCCTGTTATCGGCTCCGGTGTCTTCCATTTCTCCTAATTTCGCTAACCCCGCTGCGATCGCAGCGATGCGGCGTGCTGCGCCTCTACCTTCGCCATCTGCTGCGACAGCATATACGCCGTCTCCAGCGGAATTGACCGTGATCGTGAGTCGTGATTTCTTGTCGAGCGTCTGTAGGGGTCGCGGTTCAACGCGGGTTCCCGGTGCGAGTTTGCACGCTTCTAAAAAGACGCGACGACAGGCAGCTTGATGCGCACGTCCACACGGGAAATAGAGGAGACCCTCCTCTGTTTTCAACATTCCACCAAGCACCTGCATTCCTTGCCTCACCGCTTCAATTCTGTCGGCAGCACCAGCGATATGGCTGTAGGTATGCACGAAAAAGAGAGGCATCTCCTTTCCGGTAGTTGTATTGACCGATTGCTGTTGATAGAGTCCGATAGTAATGTCGTGGAAGTGCGGATCGATTGGTACGAGTTCGATACGTCTGCCGATGTCAACGATACGTCGCATAGAGATACCCAAATAGCGAGCAGTTAGCGGTATGCTAAGTTACCACCTTAATGCCTCTCGTAGATGTACTTATAAGCCTGTTCGGAGAGCCTTCGCAAGATATAGGCACGCCGATTCTTCCATGTCGTAAAGGATTGCCATCGGTTTCTCCGACTCGTCTTCGTTCTATCCTCAATCATTCCGATAAAGACGTAAGGTTTCGGATTACCTTTCGGATCGCGGAGTACTAACACCCCGCCATCTCCGACCAATCCATAGACAGTTCCGGTTTTATTATAGACTGTAACCGATGAAGGGATGTAGGTATGTTTAAAGATATAATCTCCATTTTTGAGTTTCATGTAGTACTTCATCTTATCGGAATAAGGGAGTCTTCCCTTCCAGAGCTGCAAATAAAACAGGCTTAGGTCGCGTGCCGATGTCATATTCCTATAAGTCCGCCCGCTTCGCGGGATATATTCAACGATCCGAGTCTGCTTAAAATAAGGATAGTTGACTTGGAGTATCCGATTCACGCGTGCGGGTCCCCCTAAGCGTCGTATAAAATAGTTCGTTGATGGGTTTGAACTCCGTTGAATCATTGCGCGGAGGTTTCCCTTATTTGCGGCGGTGTGTGTTTGCCGTCCGTATCTGACTTCATGGAAATAAGCGAGCATAACGAAGTTCTTAATGAGCGATGCTGCCATCGTTTGCCGATTCTCGTTAATCGACACCAACTTCTTATTTTTGGTAATATCATAGACAACAAAACTTGTTCGGTCCGTTGTAGCCAAGATTTTACGACTTCGCTGGCGTTTGATATGCTGTTCAAAATGGGCTTCAAGCGGCGAATCGATTGTCTTCTGAAGACTCATGGGAATGTTCTTATAGGTCGCGGCGGAGAGCGTAAATATCGGGAGCAAGAGTCCAATGCTACAACAGATAGATAATATATTTAATTTACGTATGAATCCGAACATGCTGTTGTCCTTTTCCTTTCTCATTCTCCACTCTCAGTGGATGCCAGAGTAGCGTGAAGCCACAGTTATGCTGTATCAACTTCGCTTCATTCTCGGTTGGTATCTCTGATTGTCAATTCGTAGCACGCTGCCTCTTGATCATTCCTGACGAGTAGATAGGAACCGGCGAGTGCAGGTGTATTCCATGTTTTACCTTTAAGTGCGGTGAAACGTGCGTGCTCTCTATGATTTTCAGGGTCAGGTTCTACAAGGACGACTTCACCAGCTTCGGTGAGGACGAGTAGAACGTCTGAAATTAAGAGCGTTTGTCCGTGACCATATCTACCCCGTTTCCATTGACGTTTGCCGTCAACAGGATTTATGCAGGCAAAGATACCGTCGTCAAGTCCATAGAGGTAATCTTCGTAATAAATAATGTTCGTAAATTTGGCTTTCAAATATAGGGTTTTCCATAAAGTAGTAACGTTGAATTCGCCTGCGTTGTTACGGGAAATTTGAAACAACTTGGCACCGACACCGTACCCCGACGAGGCGAGCAATTTGTTATCAGGAAGCGGGACGGGTTGTGAAACACATTCTGCATAACCTGCTGTCCACAGTTGCTGCCATAGGAGCTGGCCGCTCCGAGGTTCATGTGCAGTGATGAGTCCTTGGTTAAAGAGAACGATTTGTTCGGTGCCTGCTAAAGTTGTCAGCATTGGTGAGCTATAACCGCTCTGTGTCCGGTGTCCCGTCCATGCGAGTGCTCCGGTGTCTTTGTGGTAAGCCACCGCGCCCCCGGCACTGACAATCACCAGTTCATCAAGGACGAGTGGAGAAATGCTGATGCCCCAAGGTGGGGGTTCCGCACTGTTTTCTTCAAAGATATTCGTTGTCCAGAGTTGTTCTCCGGTTTCAAAATCTAAACAGTTGAGAATGCCAGTTGAACCGACAGTGTAAACCCTGTTTCCAGAAATTGTCGGTGTTGCCCGCGGTCCAAGTCCTGCTGGTACGGCGTAATAACGTGCCTTGTCTTGATGGCTCCAGAGGACCTCACCGGTGTGTAAGTCGTAGGCGACGACTTTCTCCCAGTCGCCTTCCTGCTCCTGCGTGATTGCGTTATTCCCAACGACTGCAAAGCCTGACCATCCCGCGCCCATCGGTCTTCGCCATACTAACTTCGGTGGATGTGTCTCCCAATCAAGATTGAGTTTGATGCTCGTCACGACGCCATTCCGATTGGGTCCAAGGAATTGCGGATAGTCTGTTGTTTGTCTTTGGGTGTCAGAGATGCTACTGGAGTCGGCTTGGAAGATTGAGGGTCTCTCTTGCCACCGCCACTCAAATATAGGAACGAAGTCTCCGCTGACTCCTTTGAACTGGAACAGATTTATAAGGAGAAAGAGACCGAAAACGGCTACGGCAGCAGAGATTAACTTAACCCGCCATCTCAATCGAGAAAAGCATAACAACCACAAAAACCCCAAAAAGACAGCGAGAATGACTATTAGGGCTGTTAGCATGATCTGGTTTTGACGCTGACCAGCGTCGAGAATCCATGTTCCCACAATGCCTAAAACGGCGAGAGAGAGAATAGTGAAAAGGGGCCACCAACGAATAGGTTTTTGAATTTGTTTCAATATAAGGATTCCTTTTTATTTTTCAAAGGCGAAGTTATGCGTGATGTTGACGGGTCATGTTATGTTATTAATTATAATAATTTTTTTATTTTTATTTGTCAACTAAAAATTTATAGATATGCCTCAGATACAAGTCACAAGGGTATTCAGTTTTGCGTTTACTGAAGAATTAAATGCGCTATTACAAATCAAATGAAACCTTGCAAAATGAGAAGGCGTTATGATAAAATAGGACTCATGGAAGTAAAAAGAAAAGTAGAAAAAAATAAGATAGGAAATCTTAAATGCGTTTTGAAAATCGGGTAGCATTCGTGACAGGTGGTGGCGGTCCGTTGGGTATCGGCAGGGCTGCATGTTTAGCGTTTGCACGTGAAGGTGCAGCTGTGGTCGTCGCCGGTGGTAGGCGTGCTGATGCTGTTGCAGCGGAGGTGCGCGCCGAAGGTGGAAAGGCTCTCGCCGTGCCTTTGGATGTCACTGTCCCTGAGCAGGTTCAACACGCTGTAGATAGGGCAGTAGCGACCTTCAAACGTATCGACGTTTTGTTCAATAACGCAGGGATTCTCGGTAGACAACCTCTGTTTGAGGTCACACCAGAACAATTCGATAAGGTGATAGCGGTTAATGTAAAAGGGTGTTTGTTATGTGCACAGGCGGTCGCTCAGGTGATGATAGCAGAGGGTATACACGGACGTATTATTAACAACTCCTCTATTTATGCCGAGGAATCGCACGTTGGCGTTCTGAGTTATTGTGTCAGTAAAGCTGCCCTGAATCGACTCACTCGGAGTTTAGCGTTAGAGCTTCGTCCGCACGGTATCACTGTAAACGCAGTTGCTCCCGGTGGTGGTGCCCCAACAGGTATGAATGCTTCACAAAACCTTCCGAACGATGACACCCTACCGGATTTACCGCCTGCTTCCGCAGACGCGCCGCTACTTGAGCGGGGTGCAACGGTATGGGATTATATTGGGGCAGTGTTATTCCTCGCTTCCGATGAAGCTGCCTATATTAGTGGCGATATTATGACAATTGACGGCGGTGCTGTTTCGCGCCGGTGATATACAAGGAGAAACTTTCTTGTCGTTTATTGACCTTAAAGTTTATTGGCACATGCTTAGCAACTGGTTTGTAGAACATTGGATTTTGCTCGCTATTTTCTCTGTGGTAAGTTTCATTGCAAGCATTGTTGGTTCTACAATGTTACTCATGTCCTTGCCGGCGGACTATTTCAGGGCGAACAAACGGATTCAACGTATCAAGAATCCTATTTTCCGTATCTGTTTATCTTCCTTGAAGAATATATTCGGGGGGCTGCTTGTTATTTTTGGGGTACTTATGTCTTTCCCTGGCATACCGGGACAAGGCGTTTTGACCATTTTAACAGGACTGATTATCAGCGATTTTCCCGGTAAGCGGAGGTTAGAACTTCGTCTTGTTCGCGTGCCGGTTGTTCTATCAACAGCGAACCAGATTCGCTCCCGTTTTAAACGCCCACCGCTTGTCTTAGATGAGTCGATGGAATAGGGTTTCTGCTTAATGGTGTGATTTGTTTTGCGGAGGATTGATAAGACGTAAATTTTACAAGTTATTTATCGAGGCACGAATTGCTTGTGAATTTCTAACAATCGTTGGAGTTCTTCAATTGGTTTCTCGGCATCGTCCACACGCAGATCGATGTACCGGTCATTGAAACCACCGTAGCCGCTGCGCTCCTGAACAACGAGCAAGGCGGCTGATTGTTGTCCGCGCGTGTCCCCACCCGCCGCCTGTCCTGCGAAAAGTGCTGCCATTAGTTTATCTGCCAGTTCACCTTCTGTTTCTTCAAACGCGCTGCCCATTGCTTTAACGACTTCTTCACCCGCTAAGATGTTCCCTTGTGCCGTGTAGTGTTTGCCGGAAACGGCACCTGCCCACTCGTTGCATTCATCGCCTGTATAGTTAGCGACCTTCCCTTTCGCATCGACGATACCCACCTGTCGCGTCGCGCGTCCCGGGTCGTCTGCAACAAGGCGTTCCAAGGTCTGCTCCGCCGAAAGACCGCTTTTGAGGCGTTTTAAGCCGTTAGGTCCATAAGTTGTGTTTGCCCAAGATTGGGTCGCAATTGCACCGACCCCGGCTTCCGCCCAGGGGACAACCGCGCCAACAGCAAAAAATTTGGATTGCACAGCAACCCCAAGTGCACCGGTCTCAGCATCATATCCGACGATTGAAAACGTCGCGACAAGGGGGACAGGAATTTTTTCGTTGGGTTCGGAAAGGTGGAACAACAGGCTAAGGGGAATGAAAAGCATTTTCTATATTTCCAAGGGTCGTAGGCGTAGATTTAATCTTCTTCAAAACGGATTTTCATGGCGGCGGCATGTCCTTCGAGTCCTTCAACCTCAGCCAATTTGACAACTGCTGGTGTGACTTCCGCTAAAGCCGCTTTGGTGTATGAGATGAGACTTGACTTCTTCAGGAAATCGTCAACGCTGAGTGGCGAGGCGTAACGTGCGGCTGTCCCTGTGGGCAAGACAGCGTTTGGTCCTGCAATGTAATCCCCAACCACTTCTGGGGAATAGGGACCTATAAAGATAGCACTGGCATTATGCACGTCTCCAAGCCGCTCATAAGGGTTTTCAATATGAAGTTCGAGGTGTTCGGGTGCGATTTCGTTGGCGAGCGCGAATGCCTCCGTTAAGTCTGAGGTGATAAACGCAACTCCCCAGTTTGTGAATGCCTGTATAAGTTCGTCGTAGCGAGGTAGGGATTCGCCTTGAACCTCAATTGCTGTTTTGACCTGTTCTGCAAACCCGAGGGAAGGAGTGAGGAGGATAGTAGCACATTCGGGTCCGTGCTCCGCTTGCGAGATGAGATCAGCGGCGACGTAATCCGGGTCGGCTGTGCTGTCAGCAATGACGAGGATTTCGCTGGGACCTGCTAATTTGTCTATATCAACGTGTCCGTAGACCTCTTTCTTGGCGAATTGTACATAGAGGTTCCCGGGTCCGACAATTTTATCGACCGGTGGGATGGTATCGGTGCCATACGCCATTGCTGCAACGGCTTGTGCGCCGCCACATTTATAGATTTCTTGGATACCACATTCCGAGGCAGCAACCAACATATAGGAATTAACAGCGCGATTGCGCATCGGCGGGATGCAGGCGGCAATCTCTTCAACCCCAGCAACGATAGCAGGGATAACGCTCATCAACAATGAGGAGACGAGGAGTTGACTGATTGCTGGCACATGGACACCGACGCGTCTTAGCGGACGAATCAGATGCCCGAGCAGGACACCATTGGGTTCTGTTGACATCCATGAAGTCCGTAGCTGCTTCTGATGGAATTTTTCGATGTTTGTTCTGGCGTGTGTAATCGCCTCTATGAATTCAGACGGCACCTCTGCGTATGCTGTCGCAAATTCTTCTTGTGATACCTTCAGTTCTTTGACTGAGATACGCGGGGCATCGAATTTACGGGTATATCGAATAACGGCTTTATCGCCTTCATCTTGTACATCGCTCAGCGTACGCCGGACTGTTTTCAAGATACTTTCATCTGTGAGTTTACCCCGCGCCTTCAACTTTGATAGGAAGGCCTCAGCTTCTGTGGTATGGGTTTCAACAATTCGCAACATTTCTGAATAGCTATTCCTTTTTAGTCATTAACCCTTATAATGTTTGCACCAACGTTGTTGAGTTTCATCTCAATGGCTTCATATCCACGGTCGATGTGATAAACACGAGATACGACGGTTTCACCCGCGGCTGCCATTCCCGCTGCGACGAGGACTGCCCCCGCCCGCAAATCGGAAGCCATCACCGGGGCACCACTGAGACTGCGGACACCATTAATCACAGCCTTGCTGCCGTCAAGCATGATATCAGCACCCATTCGGTTTAGTTCCGCGGCATGGATGAATCGGTCTGTATGCACATTTTCAGAGATAACGCTGGTTCCAGTTGCCAAGCAGAGCAGTCCCATGATTTGCGCCTGCATATCTGTCGGAAAGCCGGGGAAGGGTGCCGTTGTGACATCAATGCCTCTTATCTCGCGCGGGGTTGTGACGCGCACGCCATTGGCATCCCAATCCAACTCAACGCCTGCCTCCACGAGTTTCTCGGAAACCGTGGGAAGTTGTTGCTCGGTGATGCCTTGAACGTAGACATCGCCTTTCGTAATAGCACCAGCGACCATGAAAGTGCCTGCTTCTACATCGTCCGAGATAACGGTGTGTTCAGTTCCATGGAGATGCTTGACACCATGAATTGTCAAGACAGAGGTGCCAATACCTTCTATATCTGCTCCCATTGCCTTCAGAAAATGAGCGAGGTCGGAGATATGGGGTTCACGGGCTGCACCACGGATAACAGTTGTCCCTTCCGCTAAAGTAGCGGCCATCATGATGTTTGCCGTTGCGCCGACACTGGGTCCATATTGTCCCATGAGATACATCTCTGTGCCGGTTAAGCGTTCGGCTTGTGCGTAAATGTATCCTCGTTGTACTGTCACTTCGGCGCCCAAGTGTTCCAAGCCGCGAATGTGCAAGTCAATAGGTCGCGGTCCGATAGCACAACCGCCTGGAAAAGATACTTTTGCTTTACCCAATTTCGCTACAAGTGGACCTAAGACGTAAATGGAGGCGCGCATTTTCCGTACAAGTTCGTAAGGTGCCTCGTACTCCAAGTGGTTTATGGGTTCAATATAGAGTTTTGAATTTTTTAGTTTTGTTGTTGCACCCAGTCCTTCTAATACAGCGCGGAGGGTGTTGACATCTGTTAGGTTCGGTACATTGTGGAGGACGCTGACCCCGTTGCCGAGGATGGCAGCGGCGACTGCAATCGGAAGAACAGCATTTTTACAACCGCTGATTGGAATCGTTCCTTCAAGGCGGGTTCCACCTTTGACAATTAATCTTTCCATTACCTTCTCCTTACTCCTTACACAAATCTGCGTCTCGGAATGTAGAGGTTTTATTATCTCTATAGCATAAACGATGCCAATTGCGTATTTGTTACAAAGTGTAATAAATACAAGGGTTTTTCTATCAAAGGCGTTGTGTCAAAAAAGACACATGTTTTGTGGGTTGTGGGTACTGGGTTATGGGTTATGGGTACTGGGTTGTGGGTACTGGGTTATGGGTTATAAATTAAGCACGTTGGCATGTATATGGATTTGGGATGCTACGAGTCCTTTTTGCTTATAACTAACACGCTATATTCACTTGCGTTGATGCACAATTTTTGGTAAAATATGACCTCGTAATCTATTTTATAAGGATAAGGTAAAAGAGATGGCAGATAAAACATATCGTATTGGAATTATTGGATGCGGCGGTATGGGACGTTCCCATGCAAACAATTGGACGAGTACGGGTCGTGCGGAAGTCGTTACCGCTTCAGATATTAGTGCCGATTCAGCAGCGAAATTTGCCGAGGAATTCGCACTCCCAACCCACTATACCGATTTCGGTGAAATGTGCGACAAAGAGGATTTAGACATCGTTAGTATCACGACTTGGCAGAGTGTTCGTGCTGAACCGACAATCGCTGCCGCTGAGAGCGGCGTGCTCGGTGTCATTACTGAAAAGCCGATGGCGGCTTCTGTCGGTGACGCACAAGACATGATGGATGCCTGTGCTCAACACGATGTGAAGTTAGTCGTTGGACACCAACGCCGTTTCAGCCCTCAGAATTGTGAAGCGCGTCGCCTCATCCAAGAAGGTGCGATCGGTCAGCCGCAAGCGATGCTCCGTCGCGATGGACACGGATTGCTGAACCGTGGCACGCACGAAGTTGACGAAATGCGCTACATCCTTGGTGATCCCGATCCGTTATGGCTCATCGGACAGGTCGCACGGCGGACTGATCGCTGGGAACGCCGAGTTCGGACTGAGGACCTGTGTATGGCGGAAATCTGCTTTGAAGGCGGTATCCGCGGCATCTACGAAAGCGATTTACCGGAACCCGTGCTTCGAGGCGATGTCGTCTATGGAGACGATGGGCAACTCCGTCGCGGCGACAACGGTACAATTGAACTGCTTAACAGCAAAGCCGCAGGCTGGCAGACCATCGAACCGCGCCAAGGTGAACCGAATCAGTTTGATGAGATGTTAGCCTGGATTGAAGGTGGTGTTGAGGAACACCGCAATGCTGGCAGACACGGGCTTTGCACAATAGAAATCTTGATGGCGATTTATGAATCGTTGCGCATTCAGAACGTGGTAACCTTCCCCTTAACAACGCGTCCGAACCCGCTTGACTTATTGGTTGAAGGTGGGAAGTTACCGGTGTTTGAAGAGGGACGTTACGACATCCGGGCCCCGTTCCCTGAACAGACGAAATAGCTTAATGGTTGTCAGCGGTCAGAAATCAACGGTATGAATGCCTTATGGCATTCCCCGGCTGCGCTTTCAGCAGTCAGCAGTCAGCAAGATAGCAAAGACGCAAGCGTTACAGAACACCTCTTTCTCTTTACTGATGGCTGAGAGGGTTGCGTAGCAACCCGCCCTGACTGCTGACCGCTATTAACAATCTACATCTTTCCCTTCGCTGCCGTAAACAGCCATGCGCTCTTGCGTTGTAATTTCTCCAGCACTTGCTGGTATATAGTGGAATTGGAGTGCGCGTCGCCCTTGATCAGACTGGTTGACCGGACTTCCGTGATGTGTCAATCCGTGCCAGAAGAGACAGCCGCCCGGCTTGAGTGGTACCATAGTATCGCGCCCTACGGGTACATCTGTATCACAAATCTGCCAATCCCGCCGTTTGAAATGGATCATCGGTCCCTCGATATTTGAACCCGGTATGATGTGTAAGCATCCGTTTTCAGGTGTGGCTTCATCTAAAGCGATCCATACACCGACGACCGTCGTCCCTTCGGGAAGATTGAAATAGGCACAATCCTGATGCCACGGTTTTTCCGATCCATAGCGCGGGGGTTTGAGGAGTGCCATATCTTGGAACAATTTGGGTGTGTCCTCCACAATCTGTTCAAGGACACCGAGGAGTCCTGAATGGGCTGCCATGGCGTTTAGACGCGGTTCGTGGTCTACGAATTTGAAAATTTTTCTGATAGCGTCACGGCGTTCCTGACCCTCCAGTTCGTCTTTCTGTTTGCCGAGTTTTGGTTCAAATTGGATTGCCCGAAAATCGGGACACTTTCCGTCCATGAGATGCGTCATGCCTGCTAATGCATCCTCGACTTCGGTGGGATTAAAAGCATCATTGATGACGAGGTAACCGTACTGATGAAAGTATTCAATGTCCGCCTCGGTTACGGCTGGAAACCCACCAGAAATCCCCTCAGCAGTGGTGTCAAAGCGATAGAGGTCGGGTGGATACGGAATTTGGATGCCATCTGTCGGTGCGCTTGTCGTTGGGGTATTCATGGTAAAACTCCTTTTGTAGTTGTTGGTTATAAGTTGTTAGTTAAGAGCATCCGTGGCAGATAAAACCTTCGCAACTGCTACCAAGCTTAACTTATAACAGGACTTACGCAATTTTGACCATCCCGCATTCTGTGAGATAGAAATTCTTGGA
Source organism: Candidatus Poribacteria bacterium (assembly GCA_028820845.1). Taxonomy (NCBI): domain Bacteria; phylum Candidatus Poribacteria; species Candidatus Poribacteria bacterium. The sequence continues at coordinate 6,560 of JAPPII010000035.1, read as the reverse complement.
CGAACATAACGTTTGAAAGGCACAACCTAACAGGTTATGCTACAAAAGAGAGGGCTGCGGCTTAAATTTCTCCGTTGGTTTCGCGGGTTAAGAGGGTTAGGAAATCGTCAACCCGATCAATTGCGGCTTGGGCGCGGTCGCGTGCGGATGCGTCCTGTTCTTCCTCAGCCAACCATTGCTGGCGTTGTGGAAGCCACTCGTTTTGTAGGTAGTCAAGTTGATTCAGGAAGTGTGGATCTTCGGTTACACTGACAAAGTATTCAATTACCCCCAGCAATCCGTATTTCCGATTTATCTCCATATCGTCTAATTCATCTACCATTTGCAAGAAAAGGTGTTGATTCCTGTCCTGTCGCGCTTGGGCGACTTCGCGGGAGGCTTCGGTCAAGAGTTTATCAACGAATTCTTGCTTGGAATTAATCCAGCGCGGTAGGTTCCGCACGTAGTCTTCTAAGTCAAAGCTTCCGCGTTGGAGTGCGAAGTATGAATGTATATGGATGTTTCGGAAGAAAGCGGTGTACCCGACGTTCGGATCCATGGTGTCAGCATCGTAGAGGACCTGGTTTTCGATCCTGTTGTAGAGCAGTTTGAAGTCCTCCGCTGTGAGACTCATCGGTTTTAGGTGCGCGAGGACGACAGCTGTTGCAGCTTGTACGAAATCGGGTTCAAAGTCGTACATCCCCAATATGTTCTCTGTGATGACTGCCCCGGATTCATGGTGGACTGTGCCGTGGAGGTCATGCTTATCGTAGAGTTCTGTAACGATGTTTTGACCGGCAGGCGTGAGGGTTTCGTTCAACCAGAACCCGTTATGGTCGAGGATGCGTTGTCCGTTGTCATCTGTCAAAATAACGCCATCGTACCTTTTGGTGATGTCGTGCAGGGTGCCAGCGACTTCAAGCAATTTCACATCACCGCCTTCACGCTTCCCGAGTTCCATACTCAGCGCACGCACACGCATGGTATGGTTCCATGTGTAATGTCGCCACTGGAAACCGACACGGTTGTGTTCCCAAAGTGCGAAGGTTTCGTTGACCAAAGTTTCCAATTCATTCAAGACTTGGGCGTAGTTCATAAGGGACTGCTCCTTTTGAGTGGTTGTCGGTCTTTGGTTGTCGGTTATCGGTTAAGAAAGACACAAACTAAAAGTTTGTGCTACAGAAGATGCACAACCTAACAGGAAACCGTGCTACAAGAAAGACACAAACTAAAAGTTTGTGCTACAGAAGATGCACAGTCTAACAGGAAACCATGCTACAAGAAAGACACAAACTAAAAGTTTGTGCTACAGAAGATGCACAGCCTAACAGGAAACCATGCTACAAGAATAGTTTTAGTGTTATATTTAACTTCAATGAGTGACAACCCATGGGCAGGGACTGATGTTCCTGCCGCGGCTCTATCTTTGGCTTCTAAAATGCGGCGTAGCTCCGTTTCAGCATCGTCTTCCTTCATACATTTCAGGAGAGTGCCGACGATGGCGCGGACCATTCCTCGCAGAAACGCATCGGCTTCGATTTCAAAATAGACATAAGGCTCTTTCTTCCAACAGGATACCTCGTAAATTTCACAGACGGGATTTATCCGATCACTTCCTGTCTTTTGGAAGGACGAGAAATCGTGTTTGCCGACCAGCACTTGGCAGAGGATGTTTGCTCTTGGCACGTCAATTGTGGTCGGAAAGAAGTAACTCGTCTGTCGCGAAAGTGCGGTCGGGTATTCCCGATTCAGAATTGTGTACCGGTATCGACGGCTTGTTGCGCTGAAACGGGCATGGAACTCTGGAGACACCTCTGTTGCGGAACAGACGACGATATCCCGTGGTAACATAGCGTTGAGACCTTTCTGAAATGCGATAACGGGCATCTGTGCGTCCGTCTGGAAATTGGCAACCTGACCCTCGGCATGGACCCCGGTATCTGTTCTCCCTGCTCCGATGATTTGTATCGAGGTTTTGGTTAACCGTGCCAAAGCATCCTCAATTGTGTCTTGGATTGTTGGCAAGTTCGGTTGGGTCTGCCATCCATGGTAGTTCGTTCCGTCGTATTCAAGCACGAGTTTAATGTTTCGCATATTGGCTGTTGGCTAATGGCTGATGGCTAATGGCTAATTGCCGACTGCTATTGTACACAGATTACCATATTTTGTTATCAAGCGTCAAAACAATTTTTTGAAGGGATTCAATAGAGTTTCTATTGTCAGGATCAGGATGGGCAGGATTATAGGATTTGCAGGATGAGATCGGAAGTGTGGGAGACGCGCGACATAGGTCAAGCGGAAAATGGAGATGGCGGTCAGCAGCCAGCAGGCGGAGTTGGTGGATATAAACCTACCGCAGCAAAGCCAAAAAGGGCATCCGAGAATTGGAATGGTTCTGGTTTATGGCGTTTTTTCCTGATGCTCGGCGATGATTTTTCCTAACGCTCTTAAGGCGTCGTTGACAGATTTCGCATCGGGAAACATTTCGGCGACATCGTCATCGAGTCGAATCAAGTTTGTGCCTGTGTGGTATCGCTCTGCATATTTTCCCCGAACTCCCGCACTGAAATCGTATTCATCGAGCATATCTGGGGCATGTTGATTAGGTGTGGTCTGACTCATAGGTTTTTCTTTCATAAGGTGTTGCTTGTCGAGCAGAAATGATGCGAATGACATCGCCTTTCTCTGTGTGAACAACGACTAAAAGTCTCTGTTTTTCAGAATATCCGATAATTATTAACCTTTCTTCCTTTTTTGAGTGCAGTGGATCGGGAATAGTTAGAGAGAGGAAATCCGAAAAAACGGTTTTTGCCTCTTCAAAAGAGACCTTGTGTCTTTTCAGGTTTTCTTTGGCTTTACGGTTATCCCATTGAAATTCCAATCCCACGTTTTTCCACCCTACATAACTGCTGAAAGTCCAGTTTTCAATTTGGATATTGCCCGTTTTGGTTTTATAGGAGCACTCAATGTCGTTAACGATGTATTATAGCAGATTTACGTCTGGAAATCAAGTAAGATAATTCGCTTGGGACTCGTTTTCCTTGAATATTCGCATCAAATGTGCTACAATTTTAAGAAGTAGAGCCAGCAATGTCCTTGAACACTTTGAAATTTATTTTGAGGTTAAGGAATAAACAAAAAATCATATAGCAGATACCGAAAATCAAGACGATGGGAAATACACATGCCGCCCCGCTGGGGCTTGTTTCTATTGATTGAGACGCGTTCTATAAACATACCGCCCTGCTGGGGCTGCAGTAGTTATCACTCGTCGGTCGTTGGAAACCGTAGCCTCCTCTGTAGGAGCGAGCGAGAAACACCCAAGCAAAAACACTCGCTCCTACAAGACAGGCAAGTTTTTGACTATCTCTACTGTCTTTAGGCTGACGGTGATAACGCGAGTGATGAGGTCTATGATATACTGCGGTTCTGTCTCACGGTTTGGATCGTTGACGATACCGCTTCGTTTGTCTACCTTGACGCGGTACTGATCTACCACCCACTCTAATGCTGAACGCGTGCCGAGTCTGTAATCATAGATCTCTGCTGGGATGCTGTCCAACGTCAGGAAGTTGTTGTATTTCAACTGTGTCTTGTCTTTGGAGAGTCTCATCTTCTCAACACGCCAATCTACCCTCATCCCCGGCGTTTCAATATATTTTAATCCATCATATTTCGGAACGGATTCGTAGTTGATGTGGAGGTCTGCTAACGCTGCACCGGCATTGGCGAATCCCCAGAAGTTATGGGTGAACGGGATATGCGGGAGGTCGCGCTTGAGGTTCATCTGGTATTTTTCGCGATAGATTGGGTGATGCAAGAGGGCATAATTATAATGGAAGATGTCCCACTTGGTGATGGTATCGTCATTGTAGTGAGTTCGGAATTCTGTCAACGCCCAATCGGTGATGTTTTCTTGTCGGTTTGTGCCGTCTTCGTTGTAGGTATAGAAAGGAAAGCATTGAGAACCACCTTGTGGCAGAGCATCAGGAATTTTGTTTGCCATCAACGCAAACATTGGCCATTCTTGTCCAACCTTTATCTGTATGATCCGATTCTCTGCTTCAGCCTCTGGTATGGGAAAAATTCGATGTTGTTGATAACGCTCCTCATTCCAAAAATTATCGAAGTAGAGATACTTTTGACAGAAGGGACGATATAACGCCGTGCGGAAGTGGGTATCGTTGTAGGTACTTAACTCCAATTTTTTCAGTGATGCCTTAACCTGACGACTCCACTTGATCCGCGGGTCGTTTGTATCAATGAAATTTTCAATTGGGGTTTTTAGGTTGTGTCTGCGCTTTCGGTCAACTGTGGTATTGTATATTTCAATAAATGTTTGAACTCGTTCTTGTAGTAGCGCGAGATCAAAGGAATATGCCAAATTATCTCTGCTGGTGACGACCCCATAAGAATAGAGATTAAAGATCGTTTTTCCACTTCCATCCTTTGTGTTTTTCGATTCCTTATTTCCTATCGGAATGAAGGTTTCAAACTCAGGATCAAGGCCTTCAGTCAGCCACGTATGTCGGCTATCCGGTTGAGTGGATTTCCACTCAATACCCCCTATATGTCGGCATGCATTCAGAAAATCAAATTTCTGTTGCCTGTTCCACAACTCATCGGTGCGATGGTAAAAAATACAAGGCTTTTCTGATGACTTCTGGTTTGTCTTAACAAACAAATTGATACTCACACCGACCCGAATTCCGAATACATTGGCATCCGAGACCTTCAACCCTTTCCGAGCATTCCCACCTAAATCCAGAATATAAATCGCGTCAAAATCCTCTGATAGATGTTTCCGCATCCCATCAAAGGCAACACCGTCGAGAAAACCGTTGTTTGTTACAAATGCCACAATCCCTTCATCTCCAATTCGATCTGATGCCCATCGAATCGCCTTGACATACGGATCGTAGAGTTTATTTCGGAGCGTCGCTGTGGAGTCTTGGACATACGTCTCCGCAACCCGTTTGTCCATTATTTCATACTTCCGATTTTTGTTATTGTCGTTCTCATTTACCTGTCCCATGTTATAAGGTGGATTCCCAATGACGACAAACATATCCGCTGCTTTTTGTTTTTTCACGCGTTCCGTGTTCTCACGCGTAAAAAGTTCACCTTGCTGCTGCTCAAGCAACTCAAATGTATCTGCAAGTGCGATGCCTTCAAATGGCAGATACGTTCCCGTGCGTTGAAAGAACTCCTGTTCAATGTTCAGGCTGGCGATGTAGTAGGGTAGGAGCATCACCTCGTTACAGTGCAACTCGTGGCGGTATTTTTCCTCTAACGCCGTGCCTTGGATGTCCTGCATGAGCCGGACGATGAAGTTGCCGGTGCCGACGAACGGGTCGATGATATGCACGCCGGTATCCGACAATGACCGACCGAACTCGGTTTCAAGGATATGTGCAACGCTGTTCACCATGAAATCAACAATCGGTTGTGGCGTATAGACGATGCCGTGTGTGTCTGCTACATCTTCGGAGAACCCTTGAAAGAATTTCTCGTAGAACGTGTTGAGGAAGTGCTGTTTTTGGGTGAAGTCTCTGCAGAGCATTGCAGCTTGCTCAATGGCGATATAGAATCGATCTAACGGTTTGAGGAATTCCTCGCCACTGAACGCTTGCCGGATGAGTTCGTCAACGACGTTTTCAATCTCGCGGGCGATAATGCTTCTGCGGGTAAAAGCGGAGTTGTTAAAGACGGTCCTGAAAATGCGTTCGGTGAGGATGTGTTGGATTAACATCTCCTCAACGGCATCCTGTGAAAGTTCTGGGTTGATGGAGGTGCGACAGGTCTCGTAAAAATCGGAGAACGCTTTCTTAAAGGCTGGATCGGTTTCGTGGCGTTGCTTGATGAGTTCTTTCAGTTTGCTTGCGAGGTCTGGGACATGTTCTCTGAAATCGGAGACGGCGGTGTGCCAGTTGTCCAATGCGGGCGGGACGTAAGCGAACAAGTATTGGAGTGCGGCAATTAGGCTTGCGGGGTCAGTGATGTCTACGTCCAGCGCTATTTGCCCATTTTGGTAGAGGATGGCGCGCTGTGGCGTTTGGAAGAGGATGTTGTCGAGCGGATAGCCTGCGTTCTGTTTTTGCTGTACAGCTTTAGTGAGGTCGTCGTCTATATCTTTTGCTTCCCAGTAGGCGAGTGGGAGTCCGTATTCGTCAATGATTGCGCCATCAATGACGATACGATTTCCTTTTGGGGCGCGCATCGGGTATTGGGGAACGAGTGTGGCGTTTATCTGCTTTGCACAGGTGTGTAGGAGTGTTTCAAAGGGTGAGCTGACTGCGCCTTCGTGTCTGATGTCGTGTTGTTGGTACTGCTGCAGTGTGGCATAGTAGTCGCGAATTGATTTGTGACTGGGTTTGAGGTTGAGTTTGGGTATGGGGGTATGATAGCAGGTTTTGAAGGGTGAGTCAACAGAAAACCTAAAACTATGGTAAAACCCATAATTAAGTGGACACTGGAGAGGCACGCGGTGAGTGGGCAGCCACAAGGGCTGCTCCTACAAGATGTGTATTTATTTTCGCAATAAGTAGTTTTGGGATTGGTTAAATCCTTGTTAGCGGCAA